>NZ_NUCO01000034.1:0-134487 GCF_002555445.1 Bacillus sp. AFS017336 | reverse complement strand
CCTGTTAATCCAGTTGATCCAGTTTGACCTGCTACTCCTGTCGCTCCAGTTTGTCCTGTTACTCCTGTTGATCCGGTTGGTCCCGCTACTCCTGTCGTTCCAGTTGAGCCTGTTAATCAAGTTGATCCAGTTTGACCTGCTACTCCTGTCACTCCAGTTTGTCCTGTTACTCCTGTTGATCCGGTTGGTCCCGCTACTCCTGTCGCTCCAGTTGAGCCTGTTAATCCAGTTGATCCAGTTTGACCTGCTACTCCTGTCGTTCCGGTTGCTCCTGTTACACCAGTTGGTCCGGTTTGACCTGTTACTCCAGTTACTCCAGTTTGTCCCGTTGAACCTGTTACACCATTCAACCCGGTCGATCCTGTTACCCCTGTTGCTCCGGTTGGACCTTTTTTCCCTCTTTTTCCTTCCTCTCCTCTAGGGCCCCTAGGTCCTCTACAACAACAGCATTTTTTACAACAATTGCAATCACTTTTACAATCCTTACATCCACATTTTTTCCTTTTTTCTTCCTTACATATATGACCTTTTGAATCTTTGCAACAGCAGCACTTTTTACAACAATGACACTTATTGCAATGGCAGTCACACTTTTTTTTATCTTCTTTACCCAAAAAATCACCTATTTCTATATAGCTCAGGCTAGTCCTTATATGCTTACTTATAAGTTCGTACAAATTAAGATATGTTTATTTTTAATTTTTGGTTAGTTCGTTAGTCCAAACGTCTATAAAGATTTCATAATGATAAAAGGTTATTTGAATGTAATTACTTAATCATTAAAAAATATCGCATTCTATAAAACACATTTTTACTCTTTTCTTTAAATCTAAAAAGTTACCATTTGCAAAAAAAAACGGCTGCCTAAGCAGCCGTTTTCAAAATTAAATACTATTTTTCTCGTCTTCAAATTCTACTTTAAAATAATTGACTACACGCCCGTAATATGGATAAAAGATCCCAAATACTACAAGAATCCATCCAATATTAGTCAAATAATTAGGACCCCTAAAATTTTCAAAATAAGTTAATGTAATCATTAATAAGCCGAACAATATGTACAAAGCAGATATAAATGGTTTCATCATCGTCTCCTTTTACAATTTTTTCCTTTATTTAACTAATATTCCATATAAAATTGTAATTACCTTTAGGCTTTTTAAATTGATTTTATAAGATTAAAATAAACCTATTTTTTTAATAAAAATAAAGACCACCTCCTAAGATAAGAGGTGGTCATAAGAAGAAAGGATTAATGGTAACCCATTTTTAGTAGCTAAGCTACACTATGGGAGGAGTTCGTTTACGTTCGTTCGTCATTCGTTACACGTAAGGAAAGTAACCTGTAACTCTTCATCCGTTTGCTTATCAACCAATTTGATAGATCCATTTTTTATCTTCTTATCCTCACAGGAAAGTCTCATTCCTGTGAGGAATTAATAATAGTCTGTTCCATCAAATGGAATATTTATTGTAAAGTTTTTTGCATCAATTAATCCTGATAGACGCGTTACTTTTCGTTCTAATTTCAATGCTTTCGTTCGATACTCTTCTGGGTCGAAATATAGCTTCTCTACAATTATATTTTCAGACCCATACATCGGTTGAATACGTTCCTTCTTTGTTGCAAAGCTTTTACATAGTTGTACTTCAGCACGTAGTTGTTTTGCATACTCAATCGCTTCAGTAATTGACATCTCTTCATTTTCAATGGAAATTGTATTTTCTACATTTGCTTTTTGCATCAAGAAATCCAATTTTCTAAAATCAGTACGAACCTTTGATAATTCATTTTCAATTTTAGTCAGATCCCGCACTAAAACTGGAATAGGATGGTTCTTTTCTACTTCAACAGTTGAATTTTCTTCAAGTTCTTCAATTAATTCACGAATTCTTTTCGAAAGAATATGTCTAATATTTAAAGCCTCAGCAAGTGTAATTTGATTCATACGATGCTCCTTGGATTCAAAATTTGCAAGATAACTAGTTTAGTATATAGAAAATTAATATAATATAAAAGTGAAAAGCCACAATAATTCTAAACTTTTAATCAACGAGCCTTAGTTTAATTACCTGCTATAATTAACTTTCGAATTTTAGGATTATAAATTTTATAACTAATTTCTACATCTCTTCTGGGAGCTTCGCCTAAATCGCGAATTATGACGAAAAAATTAGAATGAAGGCATATACTTTGTTGTTCATTTTTTTCACATCAGCATTTACACTAGATTTAGCAATGAAAGGATGTGTTTAGTTGAATCATTTTCGTTTTCTCTTCACGGTGCCTGGGGTGGTGTTCTTTTTGTTGATTTGCACCGGTCTCAGTCTGCTCATCGGAACCCTTTTTATTTTCCTGCTTCATGTTCTACTTGAAACGTTCATGCTTCACATGGGTTATGCGACACTTACGCTTTTTTTACTTGGTGCACTACCAGCTTTTGGCATAATGTATTCTATTTTTAGCTTTGTTGCAGCTCTATTATCACCGCTAGTTCAAGAAAAATCGTTCATTCCAGGGTTCTCTGTTGATTTAACTAGTTACCCCATTTTGCAAACATTGATCCAAGATGTATCAAAAGAGATGCACAAAGAAACACCTAGCACGCTGATTTTGCATCCGATGTCGTCAATTTTTGTTGCATCTGGTGCATTCTCCTTTTTTAATGGAACGAGGAAAGGAACAATTTGTTGTATTGGTTATCCGTTGTTAACATCTTGCACACGAGATGAACTGCGTGCCCTGTTAATCCGCGAATTCGCACGAATGGCCGAACAAAAACGAAATCGTTCGACGTCAAATACACTCGTGAAGCAGATCGCAGTCACTTACTCTAGTTATCTTTTTACTGCTTCCCGTCGGAAACTAGGACTCATTCTATTCCCATTACGTCTGCCGATTATATTGATGAAATCGTACAATCGTCAGCTTAATCACATTCAATCGGAAATGTTACAAAAAGCTAACGTAGCTGCTGATTCGTTTCTAAAAAATTTCATCGGTGAAGATAGTGCACGAGAGGTAGAGAACAAAATAGTACATCTTCGTCAAGCAGTTGACGCTAACATTAAAGAAAAACTCACAAATCAACTAGCGCACGGTCTTGTAACAGATGAAAATCTATACACTCTCTATTTCGATCAGACGTCCGCAGCCGCTAATAACTCTTCCTCGATAGTGAAACGCTCGGATCACTTGGAACGAGCACTTACCAAACAATACATTGCAGTTTCAGCAAGATAAAAGGGTTAGAAAATCGAGCCTAAAACCGGCTCTTTTTTTGACTCGTTTTCTTCATTTTTGTTCATTAGCTCAGTTAAGCCACTCTTCTTTTGTTACTTCAACGTCTAACATAAATTTTATCCAATTTAATTTGAATAGTTAGTCTAATTTCTATTACAATTAAGAATATTAAACTAATCCAAGGAGTGTTTGAAATGGCACGTGTTTTATTTATTAGCGGCGGCTCAGAAGGTCACATCAACCCAACAATTGGAGTTGTTCAAGAGCTTATTTCACGTGGTGAAGAAATTGTATACATAACTACAGAGTCTTTTAGAGAACGAATTGAAAAAACGGGTGCGATTGTTCGAACTTTTGATGAACTAAAGTTTATAAAAGCCTTTCTATCAGGTGGCAGAAATTATTTACGCGAAAGAATCAATGGACTTTTACATACTGCAGAAATCATCATTCCTAGCATTCTTGAACAAATTAATGGAGAGCATTTTGATTACATCATCCATGATTCTATGTTTGGTTGTGGAAATATACTTGCCCAAATCCTCAAACTTCCAGCAATTAGTTCTTGTACTACTTTTGCACAGACTAATGAATCTTTCGATAAAATGTTGGAAGAGGAATCAATCAAAATTCCAGGTGAAATATTACATCAGATAGAAGCCGAATTTAAAAACTTAAAATTAAAGATTAATAATAATTACGGTGTAGAAATCAACTCTCAATATGAAGTTTTTTGTAATCCCGCTCCTCTTACAATCGTATACACAACTAAAGAGTTTCAACCAAATGGGAATTCTTTTGATCAATCTTTTAGCTTTGTCGGACCATCAGTCACTTCACGAGTACAAAACACTGATTTTGATCTTGCTGCGATTAAAAGTAAAAATCCAATCTATATTTCATTTGGAACTGTTTTTAACCGTGCTATTGATTTTTATAAACTTTGTTTTGAAGCATTTGGTACTAGTGAACATTTCATTCTACTATCAATTGGCTACCACACTAACGTTTCAGATTTAGGTGAAATCCCTGAAAACTTCATTGTAAAACAATATGTACCACAAATCGAAGTGTTAAAAGATACTAGATTATTTATTTCGCACGGCGGAATGAATAGCACAAGTGAAAGTCTTTATTACGGAGTTCCATTAATCGTTATCCCACAAGGTGCCGATCAGCCACTTATAGCAAAGCAAATAGATAATATCGGAGCTGGTATTCATTTAGAAATGCAAAACTTAACATCAATTCAACTACGTAAAGCCGCTGATCAGGTGTTAAATAACACTTCCTATCACAAAGAGGTCACTACTTTAAGTGAATCCTTTAAAAAAGCAGGAGGTTATCGCCAAGCTGTTACTGAGATTTTACAATTTTATAGTCACTACACTAGTAAAAATTAATTTACTAGAAGTATCATCAACACAATTTCATTCATAATTTTTGTATCTCATCTATACAAAAAAATCTACAAAGATAGTTTCTATCTTAGTAGATTTTTTTAATATTTTTCAATTTTCGAATCTAGCTTCTAACTATTACTTTTTAAAGGACCACTCTCAACTATTTTCCGATCAAAGTCCTCTTCCAAATTGGATTATTTGCTTTGGTTTTACCGCCTATTTAATAGATTTTTAGTAGATTTCTTCAATATTTTAGTCGGTTTAGATAGAATTGGATTGCTCGTACTTATTTCCCGTTTTATGAGTGCTTATTTTACCTAAAATACCCTAACTGGTATGGATAATACCTGATTTTATTTGAAATTCAAGAGACTTTATTTGCAGTTTCACTAAAATTAATTGCACTTTTACTAATTTTAATTGCAGTTTCTCTATTTTTATTTGCACTTCGTTCGTTATTTGCAGTTATACTGCCTTTATTTGCACCTATCCAGGTTTTATTTGCACTTTCCAAACTCTTTTTTGCACTTCGTTTGTATTTTGCAATCATACTTCCTTTATACGTACTTATTCACAATTAACTTGAACCTTGACGTCAACATCTTACATATTTACGCTTAAAACCTAGTAATCCTTTATCCAAATCCTTTTGAATTTTTTCAGAGCAAAGTAGAATATTACTTTTTTTCTTATCCTTTTTGATTTCGACTGGCCCTACTTCATTAGCGATTTCAACTGCTTTTTCGTGTTGAGGTACATAAGAGATTGCGACTGTATACATAAAGTTATTCATTGCAGATTTTGTTCGTTCAGGAGATGTGTGAATTGTATTTTTTACTTGTTCTAGCATGACTGAAATCTTACTTGAGCTAAATTCAGTGTCTGAACGGTTACCTAATAGCCAACAGTAACAACTCCAACCTGCTGACATTTTGAGCTCATCACCACTTGCAATCCATTTATCAGCAACATCTTGTGCAATATCAGCTTCAGCTAATGTTACTGAAACTACATAATCGGAAAGCATGTAGAAATATGCACCATCAATCCAGCGGTCAAAATCAGTTTCTGTCATTTTCATCGGATCAGCGATAATTCCTGCAAAATACATGGCATCGTAATTACCTGTTGAGTATAATTGGTCAGCTAGCTCCTGATTTTTTTTTATTTTTTTAGCAATAGGTTTCATTGCCCCAGTCGCTACTCCAAAAAGTGGCTCGTGTGCACCATTACTAATGTATGTTTTTTTAGTTCTTTCCTTACCAAGTGCTTCTAGCTCCTGCATTACCGTTTCAAATTCCATCAATTTACACTTCCTTTCAATCATTTATGATCCTTTTTGTACTTCGCCAATGGTACTAATCTAAAAGAAACCTTAAATCGATTATATCAATTCTTATGCGATCATACTGTTAAACCTTTTAGAACATAAAAAAAGAGCCACTATAGTAACTCATTGAGTAGAAAAAAACTTTATTTCAAATTTAAAACTCAGTATATTTTATAATCTTCTTTATTGATTCAGCATTGTCAATATTTACACTTCTAAAACCATTAAATCCATTTAATTTAAGTATGGCTCCACTTTTTGTAAACCAAAGTAATGAACTATATTCAATTGATTGATCTACCGGACTTTTAAAACTAAGTTGAATATCATATTTAGCTAAATCAACAGTTGGATGGTCAATTATTTTACTATACAAAAATATTTCTTCTAATTGATTTATTCCCGATTGACGTTCGATATACATGGGTTTAAAACTGATTTCATTTTTTCCAAATTTTGTATAGTTATAACCAATCCATATCTCTTTGTTTGATTTAATATGCATTCTTTCGTAATAAAAACCAGCTAAGAACATTGCAAAAACTGTAACAATAATCAAAATTATATATGGTTTTTTCAAAATATAGTCCCTCCGAACAAAAGATCCACCCGCTACATATATAACCATATTTTACCATTTCTATTAGGAGATTAGTATAGTAAAAATGTTATAGAATTCATTTAATTTTAAAAATATGAGGACTACAAAGTTTTCTCAAACATAGAAATTCAATAGATTTTATGAAATTCTCATGTATAATATATTTCAAAATTAATGAATAAAGTAGTTAATACTTTTACCATTCTGATCTAAATAAGCTACATTATAGTAATCTTTAATTGGAGTATTCTTTTCTATTTTTTTAAATAAATAAAAAAATGACTTTTGAGGTACGATTATTTTCACATTTTCATTTTCTTGAATATTACTTTCACTTGTAAACTTCTTTTTAGATACTATAATCGATTTAATTTTTCCATTTGCATTTTCACCTTCAAATACCCCGTAGTTACCTTTATTTGTTTTAATTTTCCTTGATCTGAACCAATTATTTTTTTCGACGGTACCGTATGTACATCTTTTTATTTGAAATTTATGATTTATGCCTTCTTCTAATTTACAAAATCCCTCGTCAATATTGTTGACCGTCACAAATGCAATTGCTGTATCTGTTTTAGAAATCTTTTGAACTGCTCGAACGGTAAATGTATCATCATTTTGATTCCAATTTGAAATGATTTCACTTAAGTTTTGTGCATGAAGTGAAAAATTGTATTTTTCATTATATCGCTTAGATTTTATTTTTTGAAAAGACAATATTCCGGCCAGTATTATAAAAAATAGTATAAAAAGTGTAATAATCTTTTTTTGCATTTTTCTCCTCTTTTCAAAAGATACTCTATTTGATTTAAGATTTATTTAGGGATAAATTCCCTGATCTCTTTTGATAAAATTGCAGTGTCCCAGGGATTCCAGTAATAGTTTGCACCGTCAAAATGTATATCAAACTTATAAGCAATTGGTTCATCTGTATACAAAACTACATCATAATAAATAGGTGCGCCATTTTTAATATTAGGTTGAAAGTTAGCATCTTCTTTACTTATCTTCAAGATATTTAGAAAATCATCCAATTGCTCTTTATCTTTTAGGTCTGATATCTTTCGTATGTTAGATGCATGCGATTGATAAATTTCAATTAAATTCACTTTATCTAATGGGACATTCTTAAAGTTCCACTTATAGTCAGTTTTATCTTTAGCATAATAAACTCTAAAACCATGTATTGAACTTTTATCTTTTAATGCTAGAAAATCATTGTATCCTTTGATTGAATAAATTGCAGTTCCTTTCTCATGGAACGCTGCATCTCCATCTTTTATTTGGTAGCTCGGATTTGAAATATGATCCGCGACTTTGAATTTAACTTCTCCTAACTTATCTCCAATTAAATTTTCGTTCGCTAAAATACCAGAATTTATGCCATAGTACTCGACTCCATTAAATTTAACAAAATCAACCCAATCAATTATTGAATCATTGCCTGATTGTGTAGAGTTACAACCTACTAATAGTAAAGGCAAAAATAAAAAAGATAAGATTCTATTTTTGAATCGCAACATCAAATCCTCCCTTAATTTTTCTACTTTACATAATATTCCATTTTTGTGATGATATACCCTCTTAAATTTCACATGACAAACGCACATTTTTTCTAAAAGTTCGTCCTTGAAAGCACTTACATTTCAATTGAACATAAAATATATTGAATGGAGGGATGAATGAAATGGAAAGAATTATTTTAATGTTTGCTAGTATTTTAGCTGGTTTTGCTTTAATCAAAATGCCTTTAGCAGGCACATTCTTATCAAGTGTACAGCCATTAACAGATTTAATTGGTATTTTAGCTATTTTAATTTTCTCGTTATACCTAATATATAAAGGCTTTATGTCTCTAATCGGTAAGCAGTAACAATATTAGGTTTTGGGAATCTTCAAATATAATATTTAAAAAATATTAAATAAACCTGTACCTTAGATTACATGTTAATCTTAGATACAGGTTATTTTTTGCTCCATTTAATATGAAAATATCTAGACTCTCTATTTTTCAATTTCTCTTTTAGCGTTATTTTGAGTTTATAACATTTCATTTTGAGTTCTTCTTAAACTTTACTCTACTTATAATTACTAGTATATTTTCCTACAGTGAAAAGGAGTCGATTTTCAACTCCTTTAATTTACGTTACTTCTATTGTCACTATGATAATGTTTTATGAAAGAGCTTCTTCTTTATCTGGCATTTTCTTAAGTTTTCTAAGGTAAGGAATCATTAGAATTGCACCCATAACGAACGTAATCCCCTCAGTAATTGTAAGTGACCAAATTAGTCCATTTAAATCGTAAAAGTAGTGTAATATGATCACAACTGGGATGAAAAGTACCCCTTGTGTAATCGACATTATTCCTGTGGCAAGCCCTTCGCCTGATGCTTGAAAGATGCTAGTGAATAAACCAGTGAATCCATTAAAAACAGATGATATCAGTTGGGCAGTTAAGATTATTCCTCCTATACTTAACACTGCTGAATCACTTGAAAATAGTCCAAGTACTGGAATTTTAAAGATGTAAACAATTCCTCCAAATACAATGGAAACTCCACCAATCCATAACGTTAATTCTTTTAAAGTTTCATAAAGTCGTGTTTTATTTTTACCACCAAAATTGTAAGCAATTAATGAAATAGCCCCTATAAATAATCCCATTGTAATAAACTCTGGAAGTTGTGCAACCCTTACAGCAATCCCAAAGCTTGCCACTATGTGATCGCCATATTCCATCGCATAATTATTTAATAATAAAGTCGTAACAATTAAGAAGGACATTTTAAATAATTCTGGAACTCCGACTTTATAAATTTCTAATTGATCAGTAAGTGAAATTTTCCAATGCTTAATGAATCCTTTTAATGTTTCACTTTTTCTTTGTAGGAACCAAATGTAATAGATGCTTGCTGCGATATTGGCTAAAACCATTGAAAGTGCTGCACCCATTACATGAAGATTTAAAACTAAAATGAATAATACATCAAAAATAATGCTACAAATAACACTTATAAACATTCCATACATCGATTCTTTTGCTGCACCTTCTGAGCGAACAACTTGTTCTAGTGCAAAGTTTAAAATAAAGGCAAAACTACCTGCAAAAAGGATAATTGTATATTGCTTTGTATATAGTAATGTTGCAGCGTTAGCTCCTAGTAAATGAACAATTGGATTAACAAAAAATAAGGCAATTGCTGCGACAATCAATCCGCAAATTATGCTCATATAAAAAGCGTAACCCGCAACGGATTTTCCTTTATGAAGATTCCCTTCACCTAACAATCGAGTGATAAAAGTACTTGCTCCAACACCAAACACATTACCTATTGCCATTAATACGGTTAAAATTGGTAGGCCTAATGTAATTGCGCTTAGCATCGCAGTGTCATGTACTAATCCTATAAAAAATGCATTAATTAAATTATAAATTGTTCCCGCAGATATTCCAATCATCATTGGAATACATAAATGAGCGATTGCTTTTCTTATTGGTGCTTCTTTTAAATAATAAATATTAGATTGATCTACTTCAAATTCTTCCATTTTATTCCTTCCTCTCCGAACTTATTATGTTACTCTCTATTTTAGTTAGAATTCTAACTTTTAGAATTCTAACTATATTTGTAAACGACCGTTATGGCCGTAATCAATCAAAGGTTTGAATCAATTTTTTTCAAAAGGCGTAAGAACTCTGCTTTTTCTTCTTCTGTTAAACATTCAATTAATTCAACTTCTGCTGAAGAAAACATTTCATTAATTTGATCAACAATTGCTTTTCCCTTTTCTAATACGAAAATCTGTTTCTGACGTTCATTATCAGCTTGGATTTTTCTTTCGATATAGCCATTCTTTTCAAGACCTTGAAGCATGCTTGTAATACTTGCACCTCTTCTATTAAATGCGTCTGCTAAATCTTTTTGAATGATGCCTTGATCTTGGTGCTGAGCAATATAGCTAATCATCCTACCTTGTTGAGGATTTACTTCAAGCTCTTTTGTTCGATTTGTTAATTTTTCTCGTACTTTAAACATGATAGAACCAAGAAGTCTCGTATACGATGTATCAATCAAATCGTTCACCTCCGAATAATTAGATATCTAACTGTTTGAATCAAATATACATCGATTCGAATTCCACGTCAACAAAAAAGTTAAATATCTAACTGATAGAATTCTAACAATAAGGAAGTTGACTATTAGATTCTTATATAAAAAAGATTATCTTTAATTCATATGAAGCTTTTTGAAAAACACAAAAAAGTCGACCTTTAATTTGTAAAGGCCGACTTTTTTCAAACAAACTAAATTTAATATCTCCATTGGTAACACGGGACTTTTATGTTTTTTCATTAGGATGGCTAACTCTTCGTTCGCTACGCTCTATTTTCCTGAAACACGATGGTCTTGGAAGCACGTTATTGCATGGCTTTCATGAAATCGGCGTCATCATAACGGATATACGTAATTTTTCCATCCGCATTCACGCTCGTACGACCTGTTACAGTGAATGATTTGCCACTTTCTCCTTCTTTTTTAGCAACGAAGTTAATTGTGAAATCATAATCCCCTTTGCTTCCTTTTACTTCAGTTGCTTTGACATCGGTCACAGCTAACGTATACCCACGATTTTGCGCAGTCGAGATGTACCGAAATGCGTTTGCCGCGACAAACACCTCAAATGCTTTTTTAGTAAAATACGCTCCGTACATTTTTTTGTAATACGTTTCAAGTGGAGACGGGCTAGTCGGTTGGGTACTATTTCCATTAGAATCGATAACTGTTGCACTGTCACCTGATTCGATGTGCTTTATAAGTTCAGGATCACTTGTGAACTGGTTTGTCAGGACATGTTGGATCGTCGCGATCTGTTCAGTCCCCCCATTTTTTTCCTTAGCATTTTGTTTCGACGATGTACACGCCACTAGTAAACAACTTATTACTAGTAAAACTGCGACGCTAGCTTTCCACTGTTTCATCTTAATTCCCCCCTTCTTCCTCGCTATGCTCTCTTCGTTCCCGCTCGGCTCTAATTATCAATAACAAATAGCCGACGAAACATAGTGAGGAGCACTTTCCAATATTTTCTAGCTCCCCTAAGGTATTCCCCATTCAGTTCTTTTATACCTTCTTCGTTCCAAGCACGGACAAAGCTAAGGAACACCGTTTTTTTCTATCCTTTCAACATTTCGTTCTAAGTAGAAACGAAATTAAAAAAATTTGAATTCACTTTTCTCAAGTAAGAAATCAACTAAACGGTTGAGGTTGATATTCAAAAACTGAATGCGTTAGTTCAATCATTTTAAATTTCGCATCTCATTTTTTTCAAAAAAAAAGCAAAGCCAATATAGCTTCACTTCTAAAAATTAATCCTTAAGTGGAATTTTCTGTTTAACTTGCTTTAACGTTGCAACGATCAGAAAACTTACGATCACTAATAAGAGCCATGAACTTACTTTTCCTAGATGAACAAGGCTCCATGCATCCGTTTGATTTGGATATTGCCATGCTCCAAAAAATGTTGCGATATTTTCAGCGATCCAAATAAAAAATCCTATTAGAACAAAAGAGAGTGCGATTGGCATGCGATATTTTGTTCCATTAACTTCGTAAGTAACCCATGATTTCCAAAATACGATTATGACTAATCCTGATAACCACCAACGGACATCAATCCAAAAATGATGAGTAAAGAAATTCAAATAAATCGCTGCAGCTAATGAAGCAACTATAAAAAACGGCGGCCACTTTATCAACTCAACATTTAATCTTCTCCACGCCTGGCACAAATAACTCGCAACACTCGCATACATAAATCCACTGTATAGTGGTACTCCAAATATTTTTGAATAACCTTCCCCCGGATAAGCCCATGAACCCATATGTACTTTAAAAAGCTCAAGTGCAAGACCGATTAAGTGGAACATTGTAATTACCTTTAATTCATCCTTTGTTTCAAGTCCAGAACGCAGCATCATCCACTGCATCAAAATACAGATAATTAATAACCAATCGTATCTCGGTAAAAAAGGAAGTGGTACAATTTTTGTAAAAGCTAATGAAGCAAAAATAACAACTGGAAATATACACGAAAGAGCTTGCTCAAAGCCAAACCGGACTAGTTGCTTTAATGCTCTTATGATTTGTAGTTCTGTTTTTTGAATACTTAAATTCATAAGTAATTCCCCTTTTTATATTGATTAATCCAATACTTCTTCATCGCTCTGATATTCTAATATGTCACCGGGTTGACATTCTAAAGCCTTACAAATTGCTTCTAAAGTTCCAAACCGAATCGCTTTTGCCTTACCGTTTTTCAAGATTGAAAGATTTGCCATTGTAATACCAACCTTCTCGGAAAGTTCAGTTACACTCATTTTTCTTTTTGCCAGCATTACATCAATATGAATTAATATTGCCATATTCTCCACCTCAGACTGTTAAATCATTTTCTGATTTGATATCAATTGCTTCTTTTAAGAGCCTTTGAAGTACGGCAGCAAAAACGGCAATTACCATTGAAGCAAAAATCAAAATCATACCGATTACAATAATTCCAGGAGCATCATCCATATCCGCAATTAAATAAAAAAGCGGTAATCCTAGTACATACAAGACACTAATTGCAATCGCACTAAGTTTTATATTTTTTAATGCATTAACCGATAATTCCGAGAAAGCTTTGTTTTGATCAATATAAATTAACAGCTTAAAGGCCTGATAAAGGGCAAAATAAAAAGGAATCGCTGCTGCATAAAGATCAATAAAAATGAGATATTTCATTAAAGCTATTTTTGGATATAGCTTAGCAGCGTAATTCGCAATCTCAGGGACAATAAATATACATAATGCAAGAACTGGGATCCCTATAAGCATAACTACTATTTTTAAAAAGAGCGTTGACCCTTGTTTCATAAAACGCACCTCACTAATATATTTTCAATTTGAATTTAACATATAATTTATCGTTTTACAATAAATTTATGTTGTTTTTTATTATATTATTATCGTTATAGAAATATCCTTCCATTTTATAAAAAGTATAAAAGTATCTGTGTAAAAACTTAATAAGCAAAACCTCCAGAAATTTTAGAGTTGAAATAACTTAAATAAATAAATATACTGTTAGTAACATATTACTGTTAATAACAGTATACTATTAGTAACAGTACAAAATAAGGAAATAGATCCATTTAGGAGGTAAATATTATGAAACATACAGGACGACATACTGGTGCATTTCTTTTATTATTTTTAACAGAGGGTGATAGTTATGGTGGGAAACTTTTGCAAAAGTGTGAAGAAGAACTTCCAATCAATCCAATTGACAGTTCTATATTATATCGGACTTTAAAGCAATTAGAGGCTGAAGGTGCAGTTGTGTCTTATTTAGGTACATCCGAACAAGATAAACCGATAAAGATGTACAAAATTACGGAAGTAGGAAAAGAAAAATTAGGGGAATTCCATAAAGATATTGAAGAAAAACTTAAGAATTTAACATTTTTCATGAACAGATACGATGTATGGCAGGAGAAGAATCATGATTAATGCTTCGATCCTATACAGTCTAGCAATTACTGTTACTATTATTTCTTTTATAAAAGATCGAACTAAAACGAAAGAAGCTCTACTGAAATCATGGAAAATGTTTTGTAATATTTTGCCTGAAATTTTGTCTATTATGTTTTTCGTAGGACTATCCTTATCTTTATTAACACCCACCTTTGTTTCTTCAATTATTGGAGAACAATCTGGAATAAAAGGGATTATTATCTCTACACTAATTGGTTCAGTAGGGCTAATTCCAAGTTTTATCGTTTTTCCACTAGGAGATACATTAGTCCAGAATGGTGCTGGACTACCTCAAGTAGCAGTATTAATGTCAACATTAATGTCAGTAGGTATCATCACTTTACCTATGGAACAAAAATTATTTGGAAGAAGTTTTGCCATTGCACGTAATGCAAGCGGGCTATTAATGTCGCTTATATTTGCATATATAATTTGGGTGGTGATGACGTGAATGAGTTAAAAAAATATCGTTTCTTTTTTATTTTATTAGTAGGCTTTATTATACTAACTTTAATCAATTACTCGGTTGGAATAAAAGCATTTAAATTAACTGGAAATAGCATTTTGAATATGTTATTCCTCCTCCCCCCTGTATTAATATTGGTAGGCTTACTTGACAAATGGGTTGAAAAAGAAACTCTTATTAAATATATGGGAAATAAATCTGGAATTTACGGAGTTTTGTTTGCGCTCTTACTAGGAGGTATTGCAGCTGGTCCTCTATACCTAGCTTTTCCGATCGCGGTACTTTTATTGAAAAAAGGAGCAAGTATTCGTTATGTTGTCTTCTTTTTAGGTGTTTGGACAACTGCTAAACTACCTGTTGTCATATATGAATTTTCTTCATTTGGAATGAAATTTACACTGATTCATATTTGTTTTGGATTAGTATTTTACTATATCATGGGCATCATCTTTGAAAAGTTTTTTGATACCAATAAATTGTTAAATTACGATAAAAATCAAGACATTTCTATATAGGATAAAATAAACTCTATTTTGGACAGTATGCAAACACTAATCTTGCTTTGTGAGAAACGAGATTAAGTACGATTTGATCTTAGAAAGTAAAGAACTTTAATAAAATACAAAAGACTAGCCAGTATGCTAGTCTTTCTTTTATGATTACTGCTATCAGTTAACAACCATTAAACATATTGCACTAGTCATACAATTCTCCAACATGATCGAGCTTAAATCATTCTCTTGAATTTTTTGTAGAATCTGTATGAGTGTCTAGTAAAATCTAGTAATTTTAGCGGAACTTTAATAGGTACTTTATACAACGTTTTTTTATATAGTTTATAGTAAGCTTTGACTAAATCGTCCCACTTATCATCTTTTCCTTTTTTATAGAAATCTGAAATATCGACAACATATCCCCTACCATCTTTCATCATCACATTTTTCCCGTGAACATCATATGGATTTAACCCTCTATTTTTTGCATACTTAAGTGCAATATTAATATCTTTAATAACACTTTCTGGTATTCGTTCACCTTTTGCAACGGCATCGTACAAAGTAATTCCTGCTAATCTTTTTAATACTAGATATTTTTCGCCATTTAATATCAATTTCGAATAAGCTGGATGTTCTCCTAATTGTTTATAGACTTGGACCTCTTTTTCTAAACCATGTAGATCTTTTCCATACACTTTAACAACTACGTTTGGTTCAGAATGGTGCATAAAAACAGCAGCATAATTACCTGATCCAATGCATTTCCACCCATCAGGTATATTCCTAACTACGATTGGGTCATTTGGATGTTCGCTTTTGAGGTTTACATTTGTAATTAATTCATTTTCAATTAGAGTCTTAATTACAGATTGATTTATTAAAATAGTCATTTCCTTTCCCCTTTAATTCTGTTTGCTATGATTACTTAATCAATCAGCCTATTTAAAAAATTACCAATTCGTTAAACCCATTAATAACACTTCAAAGTTAGCTGCATTATTTATAATTTGGTCATCAGCCCAAGAAGTATGGACTTCTGTAGGAAATGAATCAAAAATAATGACTCCCCCGTTTTGTTGTTTGAGGATTTCTATGTAGTTCTTTAAGCTTTTCTTCTGCCTTTATGATTTTCTCATCCGTTAATGGTTCTATTTTTTAAACTATTCTCTTCTGACCAAATACAAATTTTCAAAAAAACACTTCATATTTCCTTCTTTATATTACTTTATTATACTTATAAGACTTTATTTAATAAAAAGCTGATTAACCTTGTCTTTATCTTTTAAATTTGTATGGATAAGTTCTTCTAAGTCATTTTCATTCGTATAAGAACGCACATCTTTTCCATACCATTCATTAAGTTGCTGTCTTGTTAGAGTATATTTTTTGTCGGCAAATTCAAAAGTGATCCATTCTACATTTTTAATTAGTGCAAATAAGAATGTTGCATTATTTATTACTATATTTTTAGGATTAACATTTATCTTCTCATATGTAATAGTCAATCCATAAGGCTTCTTTTTTGTTTGAATTTTCATTTTTTTAAACTCTTTATTGTTAGGTAGTTGTTTAATGATATTTCCTACAGCACTGTTATTACCAAGATAAGAATTTTTATATTGAAAAATATCCTTATTAGAGCTCTGACTTAAAGCACAACTACTTAAAATCAGCAAGATAAATAGTAATGGAATGAACTGTTTAAAAATTTTACTCATAATTTCCCCCTAATCGCAAATTGTGAAAATAGGAGCTGATTGCTCAGCTCCTATTTCAATTCAACTATAAAATCATTTTTACATTTGCAGTCCTTGCTCAGGCTCTTTTTTGCTTTTGCGTGACCAAATTACGACTGGTATGAGAACTAAGGACAATATTCCACCTGCCAAAGCTAATGTTGCATAACTCGAATTTGCGACGACCATTCCAGATAGCGCTCCACCTGATGCCCCTGATAAGGCGATCAATACATCTACAGTACCTTGAGTTTTCGCGCGTGTAGAAGAGTCTGTTGAATCAACTATTTGAGCAGTCCCACTAATCAGCCCAAAGTTCCAACCTAACCCTAATAATGAAAGCGCAACTACTAGTAGTACCATAGAATCACTCGGTGCCGATGCAGCAATTACTCCTGCAAGTAATAAAGTAGCTCCTGATGCAATCGACATCGCAGTTCGACCTATTTTATCAACTAGAATTCCTGTAATCAGGGATGGTAGATACATTGAGCCGATATGAAACGCAATTACTATACCAACCTCATTAAGCCCATGACCATGATGTTCCATATGCACAGGTGTCATCGTCATAATTGCAACCATGACTATTTGTGTAAGGACCATTGTCGTTGCTCCAACAGCAATTCCTCTATTGTTTTCATACTTTCAACTGGTGAAGACTGTTTTACATCTACTTGTTTTGCTTTATTTGACTCAATCATTTTAGCTACTAATAAAGGATCTGGGTTAAGCATAATGAAAAGAAAAATTCCAGCTAAAATAAAAGCCGTTGCCGATAGGATAAACGGACCTGCTAGTGATGGTACACCAATAGAAACTGCAAATTTCCCCATTGGACCTACTAAATTAGGACCTGCAACTGCACCAAATGTTGTAGAAACCATTGCAATACTAATTGCTTTTGCACGTTGCTTACTATTTGCTAAATCTGTTCCAGCGTATCTAGCTTGTAAATTAGTTGCTGTTCCTGCTCCATAAATCAGTAGTGAAGCAAATAAAAGAATAAGATTGTTTGTCATTGCTGCAATTACTACACCGATTGCACCAAGTCCACCGGTAAAAAATCCTGACGCAAGCCCGATTCGTCGACCGAATCTTTGAGAAAGCCTACCAACAACTAATGCCGCTCCTGCCGAACCTAATGTAAAAAGCGATGCCGGAAGACCCGAAAAAGCATCTGTACCAAGCATTTGTTGGGCAAGTAATGCTCCTACTGTAACCCCTGCGGCTAGGCCTGCCCCACCAAAAATTTGAGAAATGCTAACAATTAACAGTGTTCGCTTGTATAGCATTTTTTGTTTTTCATGTGAATTTACAAAATCCATTTCTAAACTATGCGCTCTTTTTTTCATTTATACACCTTCTTTTATATCGTGTAATCGTAAACAATTACAATCTGATTAAATCTCTTTTATTTTAACAAATATCTATTTATATCAAACTATTATTTTTAAAATTAATACTATTTCTACTTTAAATTTGTGTTTAGATTCTACTATTCTTTCATTTCATTTGCTTCTTTTTTGCAAAAAACCACTATTTGGTGCATACGGTTATACTAGGAGGGGAAGTCATGACCAAACAACAAAAAGTATTTATTCTAACCTATTTATGTGTGCTCTTTTTCGGTAGCTTTCTTTTGGCTGGAATAACTTGGTACAATTACGGAGAAATATATTCTGAGCGTATTCACGGTCTCAATTATTTTCTTTATTATTTTTTTGCTGGGGCAATTGGCGGTTCTTTATATCATTTGTATCATTTTTGTACTCGATTTATGGCAAATAAACTGACAGATCCTAGGGAGTGGATCATGTATGTGTTTTACCCGATATTTGCAACTGGTACAGCAGTGATGACAATCACGTTAATCAATAGTGGGTTGCTAGCAATTGATTTTACAAAAAACCCAAATTCAGTTTATGCACAAATTAGCATTTCTTTTATAGTAGGTTTCGGTTTTAAAAAATTCATAAAAAAACTGGATTCGATTGTGAAACAAAGGTTCAGTTCAAACAATACCCCTTCGTCGACTGATTAACCTTAATCTTACTATTAGAAATGAAAATTTAAAAAATAAGAGAAGGTTTCCTCCTTCTCTTGTTTTAATTTATACATAGTTAATTTCAAATCTAGACTTTTTTAACAAACTCTGACTTCAATTTCATCGCACCAAAGCCTTCAATTTTGCAATCTATATCATGATCGCCCTCTACTAATCGGATACTTTTCACTTTTGTTCCAATTTTAACGACAAGTGATGTACCTTTTACTTTTAAATCTTTTATGACTGTAACCGAATCTCCATCGTTTAAAACATTTCCGTTGGCATCCTTTACTACTTTCGTTTCTTCATTTGAATTTTCTGATTCAAGAGTCCATTCGAAGCCGCATTCTGGACAAATTAAAAGATTTCCATCTTCGTATGTATATGCTGAATTACATTTAGGACAATTAGGTAGATTTTCCATTATATAGCCTCCGTAAATTGCTCAGTTTTAATAATTTCGTAACCTCTATATACTGGCACACCCATTTTATTAACGCAAGATTAAATAAATATTATGGAATTTTAACGTTAATGTTAAGGTTAATTTAAGAATTAAGATGTAATATAGATATATAGAAAGAACCTTCATCATTATGAAAGTAAGTCCCCAATTATTTTCATAAATAAAATAGCTCATGACGAACATGTCATGAGCTATTTTGTTTTAAATTTCTAATAAGTTTTTTTCGATTAATGAGTTGACCGCTGAACAAATTGCAATTTTCACATGAGCATACGTTAAACCACCTTGTATATATGCAACATATGGCGCTCTAATCGGACCATCTGCAGTTAATTCAATACTTGCACCTTGAATGAACGTCCCTGCAGCCATAATGACATCATCAACGTATCCTGGCATATAGTTTGCCGTTGGTGTGAAATGAGCATTGATTGGTGAAGCAGCTTGAATTGCCTGACAAAATGCAATCATTTTCTCTTTATCGTCAAATTGTACAGATTGAATTAAATCTGTTCTAACTGCGTCCCATGAAGGATTTGTGTTCATTCCTAGCTTTTCTAAAAATGCAGCAGTAAATAATGCTCCCTTTAATGCTTGACCAGTAATATGCGGAGCCATGAAAAATCCTTGATACATACCTTGTAAAGCATACAAAGAAGCACCCGCTTCTCTTCCGATTCCAGGAGATGTTAAACGATATCCACATTTCTCAACTAGATCTTTTCGTCCTACGATATAACCACCTGTTTTCGCAAGTCCACCACCTGGGTTCTTAATTAATGAACCAGCCATTAAATCAGCACCTACATGGCAAGGTTCTTGTTTTTCAACAAATTCTCCATAGCAGTTATCAACAAAAACTATTACACTTGGATCAATTTCTTTTACAAAATCAATCATTTCTTTAATTTGCTCTATTGTAAATGAAGGTCTTGTCCCGTATCCTTTTGATCGCTGAATACCAATCACTTTTGTATTGCTTGTCATTCGATTTGCAACTTTTTCATAATTAATACGTTCATCGTTTACTAATTCAATTGATTCATAACCTATTCCAAAATCTTTTAATGAGCCATTACCACTTTCACCACGAATGCCTACTATTTCTTCTAATGTATCGTATGGCTTTCCAGTAATGTATAATAGCTCATCACCTGGTCGTAATACCCCAAATAATGCAGTCGAGATTGCGTGAGTACCTGAAATGATTTGTGGGCGAACTAATCCAGCCTCTCCACCTAAAACATCGGCAAAAATTTCTTCTAGTGTATCTCTTCCGATATCGTCATAACCATATCCAGTAGAAGGAATAAAATGACTATCGCTCACTTTATGTTTTCGAAAACTTTGTAAAACTTTAAATTGATTGTATTCAATTACTTCATCTATTTCTTTATGTGCCTCGGATATTAATTTTTCTACCGTAGCAACTAATGGTGCAATTTTTTCCCCGTTTGATAATAATTCTAGCATTGATTATTGCTCCTTATACATTCTATATCTTTTTACAGTATCATAAATTGAATGTTCTTTAAAAACATATCCTGTTATTTGATAGATTTCAGATTCTTCATTAAATGTAATTGATTCGATCATCGTTAGCTTTTTGATTTCATGAATCAATTTGCCCTCATATGCAGGTACGAACGCTTCAAAATATTCCATATACTGTTTACATTCAAATTCAATTCTTTGACGCAGTTTTCCTAAATCATCTTCATTTAAAGCACTCATTTCAATAAAAACTTCAGAAGGTGATGGCACAAAATCCTCATGAACTTGATCAATTTTATTATAGACTGTTAACATTGGAATATTTTCAACATCTAAATCATTCAGCAATTTAGAAACTGTTACTTCATGGCTTTTATAATTTTCATGAGAAGCATCGACTACATGAAGAATAAAGTCTGCTTCTGTTGCCTCTTCAAGAGTCGAACGAAAAGCTGCAATAAGTGAAGTTGGTAAATCTTGAATAAACCCTACTGTATCAGTTAGTAAAGTTGTCATACCATTTGATAAAACAAATTTTCTAGTCGTAGGATCTAATGTCGCAAATAGTAAATCTTGTTCATACACGTCCGATTTAGTTAATCGGTTAAATAATGTTGATTTTCCTGCGTTTGTATAACCTACTAACGAAATATGGAACATTTCATTTTTCTTACGTCTCTCACGATAACGTTTACGATGTTCAACGATAATGTTTAATTGCTGTTTAATATCATCAATTCGTTTTCGAATATGACGACGATCAGATTCTAGCTTTGTTTCACCAGGTCCTCTTGTCCCAATACCTCCACCTAGTCTAGATAGTTCAGTTCCTTGACCTACTAATCTCGGCATTAAATATTGTAACTGCGCTAATTCAACCTGTAATTTACCTTCTTTTGTTTTTGCGCGCTGTGCGAATATGTCTAAAATTAATTGCGTGCGGTCAATTACCCTTTTTTCTAATCTTGCAGATAAATTACGAATTTGAGAAGGCGTTAATTCATTATTAAAAATAACAACATCCGGTTCTAGCTCTGCAATAGCTGCTTCTAATTCTTCTACTTTACCTGTTCCTATGTATAATGCTGGATGATATTTCGTTCTTTTTTGTGAGGTAATTAAAACGACCTCTCCATTTGCAGTTTTCGTAAGTGATGCTAACTCGTCCAACGAATAATTAAAACGATCATCATCAACATTTTGAAGCTGACATCCAACTAAAATGGCTTTTTCTCTTAATTCATTCGACACAAAATTCCACCTTTTCTATTAACCAATTGTAAGCAATTAAATCTTCTTTACTCTTAACTGTCTCTTTATTATAATGATATCTGGACTAATTTTCATCTTTTTATTCAGGTCGGGGGAATTGCTTTTTGGAAACATGGAATTTATTTGGCATTATTGGTACTATTTCCTTTGCATTAAGTGGTGCAGTAGTTGCTATGGAAGAAGACTATGATTTATTTGGCGTCTATATTCTAGGCTTTGCTACAGCCTTTGGTGGCGGTGCATTACGTAATTTATTAATAGGTTATCCAATCAACTTTTTATGGAATCAAACAACAAATTTTACAATTGCGTTAGTTGCTATGACGATTATCTTTTTCTTTCCGCAATTATCAAATAAACCATTCAAAAAACTTGATATTCTATTCGATTCAATCGGTTTATCCGCTTTTGCAATTCTTGGTGCAAACTATGCGATCGAATTAAAACTACCTGTTAGTGCTGTAATCGTGGCTGCTGTTTTAACAGGAATCGGTGGCGGAATCGTGCGAGACTTACTTGCAAAAAGAAAACCAATGGTATTACATTCAGAAGTTTATGCTTTTTGGGCAATACTTGTAGGTGTTTTAATTGGAAATAAATTTGTTGATACTAATTTTGAAACCTTAATTTTATTCATTATTATTGTTATTCTTAGACTATTGTCTGTACATTATAAATGGAGCTTACCAAAAAGATCATTTACAGGCTCTACAGTAAATATTGAAGAATCGAACACTCAAAAATTAAATTAAATAAGTCCGTTAAAAAACAAACCACTTAAAATGATGGTTTGTTTTTTTGTCTTTATTGTAGCAATCGAAGTATTTATTTGAACAAATGTTCACTTACAAAAAAAGACTGCCATCGTTTTCGACAGTCATACTCGCCCTACTACGATTTGTTTTTCATTACATTAATTTACATATTCTTGCCAACACTATTTTAGAAATTTATTAAAAGGAGAATTCATTTGGAGAGATATAATATAACAACTCATTCTATCGAAACAATTGACGAATTTTTGGTTCCATCCAACAATGAAATTCTTTGGTATCACTTTAATAGCAATACAATCGATCAGCTTACTAAAATAATTGATTCTTTAAAAATTCATCCTTTGGCAAAAAAGAAACTTTTACACAGTGACCAAAAACCAAGAATAAATATTTTTAAAAACGAAGCAGTTCTTTCTTTATATGCCTTAACAAAAATATTTAAACCAACCAAAATTAATGTTCTTGTTTGTAAAAATTTAATAATTTCTTATATTGGAGATCATGAAATTGATTTATTCAAATATGTTACACAGGAATTTAATCAAAACTATATAAAAGTAGATCACACTGGTCATATTTTATATCAAATTTTTCATGAAGTGATTGAGAAGTTTCTAATCTCGATTGATCGTTTCGCAAATGAAATTGAACAGATTGAACGTGACTTATTTAATGATCCCTTCAGAAAGGACTTAGACAAGAAAATTTTCACCTGGAAAGTTCAATTACAGGATTTAAGACAGCTTGTTGAACCTCAAGTAAATGTTATTAATCAAATCGTAGAAGCGGATTTTCAATTTTTAAGTGAAGATGCTGGTTTTTATTTTAGTGAGTTAAAAGAAAATTACGAAAGAATTGTTAGTGCGCTTGATGACTTTAGAGAAAATATGGCAGGAATCATAGAGCTTCAAATGTCTTTAAAGTCCGACCGGACAAATGATATTATGAAAACTTTAACATTAATAAGTGCCATCTTCTTACCAATGTCATTTATCGCTGGGTTTTACGGGATGAATTTCATTAATATGCCTGAGTTAAAATGGAAGTATGGATATTTGTATTGTATCGTCCTAATTATTCTAATTGGTATCATTATTTCGATTTATTTTCATTTTAAAGGTTGGTGGGGTAAAAAGCGCTTTATTAAATAACCAATCGTTAATTAATCGAGTCGATTTTGTCTGAAGTAAATAAGTCTTTTTCTTCTATTCTCATTAGAATTTCACGATTAAATTCGCTTTCAAATACTAATCTAGTCGCATGAGAACGAATCGACTTTTCAACAATATTTCGGACAAATCGTCCATTACTAAAATGAGCACGATTTTCAAGTTTAGCTTTCTGTATATAGTCTCTTAGGCGATATTCCGCTTCTCGAGAAAGAATATATTCACGGTCTACAAACATTTTTTTCGATATATCTAGAAGCTCTATTACTGAATAATCCTGGAATTCTAATATAAATGGAAATCTCGATTTCAAACCTGGATTTAAACTTAAGAAATAATCCATTTCGGAAGAATAGCCTGCAAGTATAAGTACAAAATCTCCATGCTTATCTTCCATATGTTTAACAAGTGTATCAATAGCTTCTTTTCCAAAATCCTTTTCCCCACCACGGCCTAGTGAGTATGCTTCATCGATAAAAAGAATGCCTCCATTTGCTTTTTTTACTAAATCCCTAGTTTTTTGGGCAGTATGACCAATATATTCTCCTACTAAATCCGCTCTTTCAGCTTCGATTAAATGGCCTTTTGAAAGAACACCCATTTTTAAGAATAATTGTCCGATAATCCTTGCGACAGTTGTTTTCCCAGTGCCCGGGTTTCCTTTAAACAACATATGCAATACTTGCTTTTCAGCCTTTAAATTCAGTTCTTCTCTTTTTTTATTAATAAATATCCAAGCATAAATTTCATGAATCATTTTTTTTATTTCATCCATGCCAATTAAATGTCTTAGTTGATCCTCTATTTCAACCAATAAATCATGTTTAGGCTTTTTAACTGTTTCAATACTTGGAGTTGGAGAAACCTCTCCTCTTTTCACCGTATTAAGTACAACATTTATTTGACCGTTATCTTTTAAACGAATTGGTTGCTCCAAATATGACACCTCTCTTTAATCTATCAACATTCTTTCATGCATCTATATAGAAAAACCACAAAGTATCTCGTAATAACTCGCATTTTCTTTTTCCAAATAAAAAATTCCAAAATTACGTTTTTACTATTATATGTACGAACAATAATTTTCAAAACTTTAATTCTCTAACATTATCTTTTAATTGGATAACATTGCTAAATTTTACTAAATTCTATTAACGAATTTGTTATAATTAGAGAAAAAGAGAAGAGTTGATAAATTTGACGATTCCAAACTTAACGACTACTACATTACCAGATGTCATCTTGCAATTTGCCTCTCACTTAAATAGTAAAGGTAGAAAAGAGTCTACGATTAAACGATATTGTTATGACTTGGAAGAATGCTTCCGCTATTTTAAAAAAGTTAACGAGAACTTAAGTACATTACAAGTACAAAGTTTTAACGAATACTTTTATTATTTAACATCTGAACGGAAATACAATGAGAAAACGATGCATCGTATTTATGTTGTCCTTAATCAATTTTATAAATTTTTACAATCAAACAATTCCTCAATTGAAAATATCATTCCGTTTACTAATTATTTAGCTGGTCCTTCCCGAGCTCTATCCACAGATGATTTTATTACTGAGGAAGAAGAAAAAAAATTACTATCAATTGTACAATCCACAGCAGAATTATCGGAAAAACAATTAAAAGCAAGACCATTTTTAATGGATCGCAACGAAATAATGATTAGACTAATGTTATATTATGGGCTCACGTTAAAGGAATTAATTGATTTACAAATGAGAGATATCAATTTCGCCTTAAATGAACTGGTAGTACATAGTAAAGAAGGAACAAAAAGAACGATCATTCTTTTAAAAGAAGATCGAATGCTTTTATATAAATATTTTGTTACAATCCCTGAGCCAGTAAGGCCTCATTATCATTCAAATCATCCGCTTTTTGTCGCATTTGATTATAACCGAATGACGTTCCACTGGGTTTATGATAACGATTCACCGAAAGCACTGACAGAAATCGCATTTCAAAAAATGCTTAGATTAGAAGTTAAAAGAGCGGGACTACGGAAAGGACTTTGCTCACAGCATTTAAGAAACACTTTTATTTTTAGAAAAATTCAAGAAGGATTATTAGTCGAAGAAATTCAACAATTAGTAGGGTTGAAAACATCAGTTTCATTAAAACGTTACTATCAATTTTTGCAAGAAAATAAAAAAGAATAAGGAATTGTATAATGAAGGGGATAGAAAAGCTATCCCCTTTTTTTACTCCTGCTCCTTACCTTTCATGAGTTCTGCGATTTCTTTAGATGAATACTTTTCTTCATTTTTCAAGGCAGCGATTACTTTTTCTCTTCGTTCCATCGTATGATTTTGGCTTAATTTCTTTTTGCCTATTAGTTCAGTCACTTCAATTTTTAAGCAAACTATTCCTGAAAGTAACTTTTCTACATATTCTTGGTGATCTTCATATCTCCAAGGTTTTGCTTGACCTTTTTCAAAGTAATCAGTCGTCCTTAAAACAATTTTTCTCATTTCATCTTTATCTGTTATCGCTTCAACGTTTCCATATGCATGGATTGCGGTATAGTTCCAAGTTGAAACAGTATTTTTTTCTTCATACCATGTTGCTGAAATATAAGCATGTGGGCCTTGAAAAATGATTAAACATTCTTTTCCATTTATCGATTTCCATTGGGGATTTGGCTTAGCTAAATGTGTGATTAAAAATAGCTTTTCCCCTTCTTCATGTATGATAAATGGCAAATGAGTTGCCTCAATTTTTGCTTCGTTGTTATTGGATAATAATATTCCGAAGCCATTTTTCTTCATTTCAGTTATTAATTGCTGTAGATCCTTTTCTTGAAATTCCTTTGGAACATACATTTAAATTCTCCTCACCATTTAGTTTACATAATATTATTATCGACACCTATTTATTTTAAGTTCATGAAAAAAGAACATTGACCATATGATCAATGCTCTTTTTTCTATCTATTTTTACATTTCAATTTGTACATTTTTAGATGGTACAAACGTTGAAATCGCGTGTTTATATATTAATTGTTGTTTTCCTTCAACATCTAACAATACCGTAAAGTTATCAAAGCTTTTTACTTTCCCTTTGATTTGAAATCCATTTAGTAAAAATACTGTAACCGCTAGATTGTCTTTACGTAATTGGTTTAAGAACTGATCTTGAATGTTGATTGATGTTTTCATGTCCTTTTCCTCCTCTTCTACCTCTACATATATTTATTCGAGATGAAATAGCCCTTTCCTTCAAGTAGAGCTAAAATTTCCAGTTTTTTTATATCAAAATTATGTCCATCCATTTCAAACCAATGGATGTTCATTTTATTTCTAAACCAAGTCATTTGTCTTTTTGCATATCTTCTTGAGCTTTGTTTGATTAAATCAATCGCTTCATCTTTTAATAAGATTCCGTCAAAATAATCGTAAAGTTCTTTATAGCCAATCGCTTGCACGGATTGACAGTTACGAATGCCTTTGTCATATAACATTTTTGCTTCTTCAATGAGGCCTTCACCCAACATTAAATCAACTCGTAAGTTTATTCGATTGTATAATAGCTCCCTGTCCATCGTTAATCCAATGATTTCTGCATCATACAAATATTCAGGCTCTCTATTAAATGCGGTCTCCGAAAACTTTTGTCCTGTCAGTTTGAATACTTCAATTGCACGTATCACTCTTCTGACATTATTCATATGTATTTGCTTAGCACTTTCTGGATCAATTTCTTTTAATTGATCATGTAATGCTTGATTCCCATAGGCCATTGCATAGCCTTCTAATTGATTTCTTAAAAGCTCATCACCTTCTTGTTCAGCAAATTCATATTTTGTTAGCACACTTTGGATATATAATCCAGTACCACCAACTATAATTGGAATTTTGCCTCGACTAGCAATTGCTTTTATTTTTTCTCGAGCTAGTTCTTGAAAATCTGCAACAGTAAATGAAGCTTTCGGATCAAGGAAATCAATTAAATGATGTGGGATTCCTTCCATTTCTTCTTCCGTAACTTTAGCTGCTCCAATATTTAACTCTTTATAAACTTGCGTTGCATCTCCATTAATAATTTCACCATTAATAGCTTTTGCGAGTTCAATACTTAGTTTTGTTTTACCTACAGCAGTAGGACCTACGATGACAATCACTTTTTGCATATTTACCATTGTAATCACATATACGCCTTTCTATACAACCTTTTCCTTACTTGTCCTACTAATTTTGAAAGTGGATAACTCTTTTTATTTATACCATATATATACAAAAATTCCAATGTGTTGTGAACTCATTCACATGTAAAAAGAAAGTGTTTTCAAAATATGTGGTGTGCAAGTAAACTATAAGTAACCTAAAAAAATGAGGTGAACTCATGCCTGATTGGTCTTATCATACAATTTTCAAACCAATCCTTGCTAAATTTCCATCTAATGTGTCAAGAGAATTCATTCATCATAGTATGAATACGATTTCTAGGGTTCCATTTGGTCAACATTTAATCGAATTTCTTGGCCATTTAAAATCTGACAATACTCTTGGTATCGAAATAGCACATTTAAAGTTTAAAAACCAAATTGGATTCTCCTCTAAAATTGACCCTTTTCTTACAGGTACAAATGCTTTTATGAACTTAGGCTTTGGCGTAATCGAAATTGGTCCTATATCTTTAGAAGGTGCCGCCCTTAGCAATAGCGCACTAATTGATTTGAAAACAGACAAATTAATCGGTTATGAAACAAATAACACTTTAACGGCAGAACAAACAGTTGCTAGACTCTCTAAACTGAATAAGAAAACGCCTATTTTCGCTAGACTTGTTGGAGACTTTGAACTATTTAAATTAATTGAATCGAAACTTGCTAATTATGTAGATTCTTTCATTATAGATACTAAATTAGCTGGAGAACTGTTTGATCATAATTGGTCTTCTTCTACACCAATTTGTCTATCTATTAATTCGAATGAAATAGATGTTCAAGCTATACGAAAATATCACATGATTGATTCAATATTAATTGAAGAATCGCCGACTTTTTCTGATGTAGAACAAAAGAATTATCTAAAAAATACACTTCATACATTAAGATTAAATCATTTTGAAAAGCCCATTTTTACAAAAGGCGGAGTAGTTGAACCAATTGATGCACTTGAATTAATAGACGCAGGGGCTTCATTAGTTTTTTTGACTCATGGCTATGTTATAAGTGGCCCAGGACTCCCGAAAAGAATCAATGAAGCATTATTGTTTAATAGAAAGAATAAGTTTACAAGTTTAAATAATGGGTGGATTTGGTACTTTCTATTTGGTCTTTTCATGTTTTTTGGTGGTTTACTAGCTCTCTTTATTAGTTTAACATCTATTCTTCTTCCATATGATGAACATTTTTTAAACATTCATAGAAATGGAATTTTACAGTTTAATGATCGAATCCTTCCATTTATGTCACATGATCGAATGACACTAGCAGGAACCATTATGTCAGGTGGTATACTTTTTATGTCACTTGCAAGAAATGGAATTAAACATAACTACCATTGGGCTAAAAAAGCTTCTGATATTAGCGCTATAATCGGTTTTTTAGCAATATTTTTATTTATTGGTTATGGCTATTTTGATTGGTTACATGCCTTATTTTGGATCGTTTTATTATTTCCATATTTAATTGGATATTGTAAAACTAAAAGACTGAAAAGGAGTCCTGAATCTGAAAACTTAACAAACAATAAATACTGGAAATCTAGTTTAATAGGTCAATTGTTTTTTATTATATTAGGATTTTCAATTACGCTAGGCGGATGTATTATTTCATTTGTAGGTGTAACTTCGACATTTGTAAAAACTGACTTAAATTATTTATGTATGTCTACCTCCCAACTTAATGAATTTAATAAAAACTTAATCCCTGTTATTTCACATGATCGAGCGGGCTTCGGTGGCGGATTAGTCAGTGTTGGACTACTTGTCCTGATGATTTCATTGTGGGGATTCAGGCAATATCAGCAGTGGATTTGGTGGACATTATTCTTAGGAAGTTTACCGGCATTTTTTACTGCATTTGCAGTCCATTTTATAATTGGCTATACAGACTTTTACCATCTTTTACCACCGATTATTGCAAGCGTATTTTTAATGATTGGAGCTATCAAAACATATAAATTTTTGAACTTTCCAATGAAAAAAACTATTAAACACACATCCATCGAAATAAAATAATGATGTTGTTCAAGTAATTTATAAAAATTCAATTTTTAAACTTCCATTATATAAAAAGAGGATCATCATTGTTTTAATGATCATCCTCTTTTTTAATGCATTGCTTTAGTTATACAACTACATAGGTCGTAATTTGTGGTGAATCCAACTTTTATTGCTTAAAATGGACCAGGCGAATTATTCGTATTATTTTGATGACTAGTTGTATATCTTCCAATTTCTTCATCCATTGTTTGTTTATTACTTTTATCTGGAGTACCAGTTCCAAACTTCTTTTCCATAAAAAATCCAAATCCAATCATAACAATAACAAATCCCAAAATTGCATATCCAACCATAGTCATATACCTCACTTTGTTTTCCATTGTAATGTTGGTTCTATCTAAAGAAATTATTATTAACAAATGATTAGTCATCAGTTCAAAAGATTAAATTCTTATAATATAGTATTCAATATGACTCTAAAAAGTCATTTTTATATTTTACGAATCCTTCCATATACTACCAAAAAACCCCTTTTTTAACTTATCTTTTTTATTATCACTTCTTATACAATTAAACTTCCATTTTGTATTACGCAATATGCTCGAGTTTTAATTGAAATAATGTTAATCACAGACAAGTGAGTAATGACGTCCAGCGAGGTAATTGTGTGGCAAAAAAAAGAACTTAAGTGGATATTTAAATTTTTATATTTGATATGTAGATTCTTAATTAGCCCTTTTTAAGGTAAATGAACGGATTTAATATGATTCAATCTTAAATACACAATATCTCCACTCGCAACCGATATTTCTAATACGCTATTTTCGACAGAATTAAGTAATCCAATTTTCATCGGATCATTCCCACCATCAAAAACTACAAGCTTCCCTTCTTCTTTTTTTAATTGCGATTCAAATGAACGTACGAATGGGACATTTGATGGGTTAATTGGGAATTTAACATTATCAATTGAGTAAGGCGTTACATTGTCATTGTATGGTGTGAGCCACTTTAAATGAGAAAATGAAATATACATTGTTTTAAATACTGGCGTGTAAAAAACGATATAATCACTTAAGACATTTGTAATATACCCATGAAAAGTTAGATTACCAGTCACATAAATTTCTGAAAATATGCCTCTTGCATTTGTTAAGACTTTGCGGTAGGAAATTGATTCAATTTCATTTGCAATTGAAGGTTCGATCGGCTGTGGGATTTTCTCATTAGAAAGTTCGCTTAAATGAACTCGATGAACGTGAATCCAAGGGATATAATAGTATTTTCGACCGTTATATAAAACTAGTATATCTTGTCCAGCATCTGTCAAAATACCTTCAAAGGCTATATCACCAGATAAAAGCACAAAAACTTGTCTACCTTGTAATGAATCTATATAACTCACTTTTTATCCCCCTTTAGTAATGCCTTTAAAAACTTAAGAACAATGTATATGAGCTCTGTAATAGAGCGAAAAAGTTGTATTAAGACTAAGTTAAAATTTTGATGCATCTCGTTAAGCCTTCCGTTCTACTTTTATTCTATTTTTATGTAAATTATGCATTCAAATTAGCGATACTGATGTTTCTTCAAAAGTAATCGTAAACTCTGACACTAAAGATTGTATTAGCCGTTGAAGTCTTATTTGTGTTTAAGGTACAAATTTTCCATTCCTAAATGTTCATTCGCCAAGTTGATATTCTAATATAACAACGCATTTTTGCTTCTTTGTTATTTTATTTAATTACTTTATCTATGTAACAATATAGACTAATTGTTCGAACATATTAAATCGGTTGGTGCATGAAGAAGTTCCCCCCCTCTTCAATTACGAATAGGAGGTTTTTTAGTTGTTCTAAGATTTTTTTGATCATTCAAAAAAATTGTACTTTTGTCATGATAGTTATTTATCTTTAGGGGGCATTTGCATTACTTAGGTAAATAGCCTATCTTCTAAAAATTAGTGAAATCATCCAAAGCACGATTGATATTTTAGAATATTAATATAACAAATGGACAAGGTTCATTAAATATTTTTAGAAGGTGGACAACCGTTTATTAAATCAAAAGGTTGAAATCTTCTTATAGAAAATGCGAAAGGAGAAATTGAATATAGAATGTTTACTATAGCATTAACGATTTTTACATTTGTAGTAACGGTCGTATTAATTATGTGGAGACCAAAAGGACTAAACGTATCTATTCCCGCTCTTGCCGGAGCTGGGTTAATGGTCATTAGTGGAGCTGTATCCTTACACGATATGAAAGTAATCGCTTCGGATGTTGGCGGAGCATCGGTGACGATCATGGCAACCATTGCTATGGCACTTGTTCTTGAGAGTTTCGGTGTATTCCAATACGTAGCAGATTTTTTAGCTAGACTCTCAAAGAATTCGGGTAAACGCCTGTTTTGGTACATTAGTTTAATGAGTTTACTTATGACCCTCGTGTTTAACAATGATGGTGCAATCATCATTGCAACGCCTATCATCATCATTCTTCTAAGAAAGTTGGGACTTAAACCTCATCAGCAAATCCCATATCTATTGAGCGCAGCGCTCGTCGATACAGCAGCAAGTGCCCCACTTGGCGTCAGCAACATTGTTAATTTAATCTCTATAAAAATCATAGGAATGAGCCTCGCAACCTACTCTGAAATGATATTCGTCCCTTCAATGATAGGTGTTGGCGTATTAGCGGTATTGAACTATGTAGTATTTCGAAAGAAACTGGTTATTGATTTGAAACAAAACCGTTTATCAAAAAAACATAAACCGAAGCCAGGAAACCATCCTTTTGGTCCAAATTTTGAAGCGGCTCCTGCCGAAATACAATTTGAAACTCCTTCGAAAAAACAAAAATTATTCATGAGAAATATCTTGATATATGTCTTAGCCATTCGTGTAGCGCTATTTGTCGGTGCTGACTTTGGAATATCACCATCAATTACTGCTGTTGTTGGAGCGGGCATTCTCTTAATTTGGCGATGGATTAAGATGGGTACCTCACCAATAGATATCATTCGAAAAACACCGTGGCATGTACTCTTTTTTGCTTTTGGTATGTATGTTGTCGGAACTGGTATTGCAAACGTGGGATTAAACTCATGGCTAGTACACCAACTTCAACCGTTTATCGAAAGAGGCTGGTTTAGCTCAATTGCTGCAACTGGAATTGCAGTTAGTTTAATGTCCGACCTGTTTAATAATCACCCTGCTTTAATGATTGGCACATTAAATCTGACATCAATGCATATGAGCCAAATGGATCTTCATGTTGCGTACCTTGGAAATATTATAGGAAGCGATATCGGTTCACTTTTAATGCCAATAGGTCTTCTAGCTACACTTATATGGATGTTTGTATTAAAACAATATAAAGTGCACATTAGTTGGGCACAGTATCTCCGTGTAACAACATTAGTCATTCCTCCGACTGTAATAGCAACCGTAGTATTATGTTACGCTTGGGTTCGTTTGATTTACGGCTAAAACCAGAAAAAGGTCAGTTTTCCGTTAAGTGGAAATTAGCGAAGTTTAAATTAGTTTTTTGATAAGAATGGAGTAATCTTAATGATTCAAGCAAAAAAAATAATCCATCCAGTTTAGCAGCCCGAATGGATCATTCATAATTGCAGAATTGATTGGACCGTGGCAGAAATGACACGGTCTTTTTTTAATACCTATATTTAGCATATGTTTTTTAATCATTTATGTTCACATTCGATAAAACTTTTATAATTGTTTTACATTGTAATTAGTAAAGTTTCTATAGAATTTGTTGCTATCTAATTTTTAGTTTGGTTTATATTGCTATCTATCTTATCTCACAATCAATACAGGACAATTTGTTTCGTGGAGTACTCGATTACTAACACTTCCAAGTATTGCGTGTTTAAGCACACCTTTTCCACTTCTACCCATAACAATTAAAGGATAGTGGTGATTATTTGCATACTCTAAAATGACCTGTGCAGGCATACCATCTTTAATATGTACTTCAAAATTCACACCAGACTCCTTTAAGAAATCGATTGCTGGATTTAAAGCTTCTGCATTTTCTTCATCAAGTAGTTTATCAATATCTACATCAACCGAAAATTCTTCTACTGGTAAGTGATGATTAACCATTAATATCGTTAACTTCTCAGCGCTTATCGTTTTAGCTAGTTCCGCTGCATGATGCAATGCACGCGATGAGGATGCTGATTGATCAAATGGGACGAGTATTTTATTATACATTATTCTTTCTCCTTCTTAATGACCTTCAATATGGTCAACATGTGATAAATGTTTCTTGTTTGCCCATACTGTTAATACTCCGATCAGAACAAATGCCCCTCCAACGTAGAATGGTACTCGAGGATTAAAGCTTTCTGCCAATTTTGGAGCAAGCCACGGTCCAACCGCACCACCAAGGAATCGAACAAAGTTGTAAGCCGCTGAAGCGACGCCACGATCTACAGTTGAAACATTCATTACTGACGTGGTAATCAATGTATTGTTAGCACCTAAAAATAATCCTGCTATAACAACGGCTGTTATTAACCATAGTTCTGAATCAACCCCTATGCCCATTGAAATCAATGTTAAAGCAAACAGAAATAATACCCAGCACATTGATTTGATTGCACCAATATATTCTTGCATTCTTGGAGCAACAAGTACGGAAGTAAAAGCTAACGCTATACCCCATCCTAAGAATACATAACCTAATCCATGCTCTTTTAACCCCATTTCTGCGAGAATAAATGGAGTAAAGGCTAGTAAAGTAAAGAAACCAATATTGTAAAGAAAAGCTGTTAAACCTAATGTAAATAGTCCTCTATTTGTCAATGCCTTCAGTGGATCTAATATGGAAATCTTTTTATCCGACTTTGGAAGATTTGGCATTTTTATTAATAAAGCAATCAATACAATTACCATTAATACACTTACCCCATAAAAAGGACCTCGCCATGTTATTGCTCCAAGTTCTCCACCTAAAAGTGGCCCGACAGAAATACCTAGACCAATCGCTGCTTCGTAAAGAATAATTGATTTTAATGGTCCTGAATTTGATAGACTGACGATTGCAGAAAGAGCTGTTGCAATAAATAATGCATTCCCTAATCCCCAACCAACACGGAACCAAATAATCTGACTAATACTACTTGATGAACCAGATAATGCTGAAAAGAGGATAACTAGACAAACCCCGGCAATAAGAGTCCATTTGATTCCAATTTTACTTGAAACCATACCAGTAAAAATCATCGAAATTCCCATGATTGCATTATAGCTAGTGAATAATAATGAAACCTGGCTAGGTGATGCATGCATTTGCGCACCGATAGCTGGTAGAATCGGATCAACAAGTCCTAACCCCATAAAAGAAATAATACATGCAAAAAACAATACCCAAATGACAAGTGGTTGTTTTTCTGATTCCACTTCACTAACTCTAGCTGCTGCTTGACTCATAAAATTATCGGTCTCCTTTTTAACCTATGGCTTCCATTAAAATAATTTTCAACTCGAACTTTTTCAGTAAGTGCTAAAGATAATAGGATTCTTTGGTCATTCATCATCAATTACTTTATGATTATTTCGTAATATGTAATATACTGGTAGTCCTATTAAAGTTAACCCAATGCCCCAAAATGCTAATATGGTTTGCGTTATCAATGTATTGACAACGATGAAAATCCCTCCTATTATTGCGATTGTCAAAACAATTGGTAAAAACGGTACTTTATACGGTCTCTTTAAATCGGGTTCTCGTTTTCGTAAAATGTACACCGCCATGAATGTTAATGTATAGAAAATCCAGATAACAAATACTAACATATCAGTAAGTAAGTCAAATCCACCTATAAACATCATAAAAATGGCAACTAATAGGATAAATAGTCCAGCATTATATGGGACACCTGTTTTTGATAATTTTCCAAACCAACCACTAAAAGGAAGCTTATTCTCTCTTGCCATTACATATGGAACTCTCATTCCAGTCATTGTATATCCATTTATCGTGCCAAAAACCGAAATCAAAATTCCAATTAGTACAAGCTTACCTCCAAGATTTCCAAATAATGCTTTCGAAACTTCTGTTGCAGGAGTAGCAGTCCCAGCTAATTGCGCTGCAGTCAAAACAAATAAAAATGAAATATTAATCAATAAATACACAGCCATGACGATTGCAAGTCCTAATACGATTGCTTTTGGTAAATCATTTTTAGGATTTTTCATTTCTCCTGCAATGTTTCCTACAAGAATCCATCCGTCATATGCAAACATCGTTGCAAGTAATGCTGAACCTAAAGCTGACAAAAAGCTTCGATCACTTCCAACTTCAATCGGAAAGAGCTGAAAGGTCACATTTCCTCCATGTATTAAGCCAAATATAATCAAAATTGCTAACGGTATTAATTTACAAAAAGTAAAAAGTGATTGAATACTACCAGCAGTTTTTGCCCCTAAAAAATTCATTAAAGTGATGAAAATTGCAGTAACTACGGCGATCATTGTTACGATAAATTTATTAGCACTAGCATTCATTCCAAAAATCGAGACTGCTTGGGTTCCAAATATAATCGATAAAGCTGCTATATTTGCTGGGAAATAGATAATCGTTTGTGCCCAGCCTAATAAGTATGCTGTCATATCTCCATATGTGTGCTTTAAATAGGTAATCATTCCACCTGTTTTAGGAATTGCAGCAGCAAGTTCAGCTCCTGATAATCCTGCACAAATTGTAATAATACCTCCAATGATCCATGCTAATAAACCTAAACTTGCGCTTCCAGTAGCACCATATACGGCTGTTGCCTTAAAAAATACTCCCCCACCAATAACAGTACCAATTACGGTAGTTAAAGCTGCTATAAACCCCATTTCTCTTCTTAGTTTATTTTCTGACATTTAGACCCACCCATTCTTCATACTGTTAACAATCGGATTACTTTACTTCATTTCCAAAGAAATGTTCACACACGCTAGATATTCTTTCTAAGTCAACATTCCCACCTGATATGATGGCTACAACTTTTTTATCTTTTATATACTTTGCTGCTTTACCGGATAAAATTGCTGCTGTTGCTAGAGCACCCGAACCTTCTACTACAGCTTTACCCCGTTGTAGCAAATCCTTCATAGCAACTTCTATTTCTTCTTCACTTACCAGCACAATCTCAGTTACTAATTCCTTTACAATTTCATAGGTTAATTTTCCAGGAACTTTTACTGAACAACCGTCAGCCATAGTAGGTGCTTCAAAATGGCTAACGATTTCACCCGCATCAATTGAAGCTTTCATTCCATGGACATTTTCTGCCTGAACACCAATAATATTGATAGAAGGATTAAACGATTTCAAAGCAATCGAAATGCCAGATATTAAGCCCCCACCTCCAATTGGAACAATGACAGTATCAACGTCCCATAAATCATCTAAAATTTCGATACCGATTGTTCCTTGGCCAGCTATTATGTATACATCATCGTATGGATGAATAAATGTTTCGCCAGTTTCTTCACGGATTTTAGCACAATAATCTTTCGCGTCATCAAACGTATCACCGTATAAAATAATATTTGAACCGTATCCTTCTGTTGCTTCAACCTTTGCTTTTGGAGCAGTTGAAGGCATGATAATTTTACTTTTTAAATGTAAAAGTCTTGATGATAGCGCGACACCTTGAGCATGATTACCAGCTGAACACGCAAGGATCCCTTTATTTCTTTCCTCATCCGTCAAATGATTAATTTTATTAAATGCACCTCGAAATTTAAAGGAACCTGTTAATTGCATATTTTCAAGTTTTAAATAAATCTCACCATCTGTTTTTGAAGTTAAGTAGAATGATTTTACTAAAGGCGTTTTACGTACCTTATCTTCCAGAAGTTCATAGGCCTTTTTAATATCCTTAATCGTCAAAGGTAACGATTTATTATCTAAATTCATATCCTAACATCCTTTTTTATCCGCATTTCAATTTATCTTTAATCGATACTTGATAAAATAAGTTTGTGTAAAAGTACTTAACAAAATACTAAAAACACGGATTAGTTCAAGTGTAAAAAAAAGAAGGAGACGATTGTCTCCTTCTTCTTATTGTGCTTGTGTTACATTTAGTTTTGCAGCTAATTTGTTTAACATATCTTCAGTCATTAAGTCTAGATCAAACTTCGGATCAAAACCCCACTCTTGTTTTGCTGCTGAAGAGTCAATTGAATTTGGCCATGAATTAGCAATTCCTTGACGAATTGGATCAATGTCAAAATCTAAAGTAAACTCAGGAACGAATTTACGAATCGATGCTGCAATTTGAGTTGGTTCAAATGACATCGCAGAAATATTAAATGCATTGCGATGTACTAGTTTTGATGAATCAGCTTCCATTAATTTAATAATAGCATCAATTGCATCAGGCATATACATCATATCCATATAGGTTCCTTCACCAATAAATGATGTATATTTCTTATTTTTTAATGCTTCATAATAAATGTCTACAGCGTAATCAGTTGTTCCTCCACCAGGTACTGTATCATAAGAGATTAAACCAGGGAAACGAACTCCACGAGTATCTACGCCAAATTTTTCAAAGTAGTAATCACATAATAATTCTCCAGCTACTTTCGTAACTCCGTACATTGTAGTTGGTCGTTGGATCGTATCTTGTGGCGTGTTATCTTTTGGAGTAGCAGGACCAAAAGCACCAATTGAACTTGGCGTAAAGAATTTTAAGCTTAATTCTCTAGCAACTTCAAGTGCATTAACTAATCCACCCATATTTAAATCCCATGCTAAAGTAGGTTTAGCTTCAGCAACAGCTGATAATAGAGCAGCTAAATGAATGAATGTATCAACTTCATATTTTTTAGCAATCTCTAACATTTTTTCTTTATCCATTACATCTAAAATTTCAAAATGACCAGTTTCTAAAATTGGGCTTCCTTCAAGACGGCGAATATCTGTCGCAACAACATTTTCAATACCGTATTCACTTCTAAGACGCATAGTTAATTCTGAACCGATTTGTCCAAAACAACCAGTAATTAATATTTTCTTCATTCCTTAGTCCACCTTATAGTATTAATCAATCGAATGTAGTATTTTATATTATTTAATAACTTTTAATTCGCGACCTACTTTTTCATAAATAGCTAAAACTTCATCTAGCATTTCCTTAGTATGCGCTGCTGTTGGCATATTACGAATACGACCAGTTCCAAGTGGTACTGTTGGGAATACGATAGACTTCGCATAAACGCCTTCTTCGTATAGACGTTTAGAAAATTCTTGTGTAAGATTTTCGTCACCTATAATACATGGAGTAATTGGTGTTTCAGAGTTACCGATATTAAATCCTAATTTTGATAATCCTGCTTTTAAGTAGTCTCCATTTTCCCAAAGCGTTTCGATTTTTTCTGGTTCTTCAGACATAATACGAATTGCTTCAATACACGCTGCAGCACTTGCTGGTGTTAATGATGTAGAGAATAAGAATGGACGTGCACGAACTTTTAACCAATCAATTAATTGTTGTGAACCTGCTACATATCCTCCAACTACACCAACTGCTTTAGAAAGTGTTCCAATTTGGAAGTCAATTTTATCAGATAATCCGAAATGCTTAACTGTTCCAGCACCTTTACCCATAACACCTGAACCATGAGCGTCATCGATGTAAGTTATTAAGCCAAACTCTTCAGCAATTTTTACGATTTCAGGAATATTTGCTACGTCGCCATCCATTGAAAAAACGCCATCAGCTATATACATAACTTTTTCATATAAGCCATTTGTTGTAGCTTCTTTTGCTTTTTCACGTAAATCATCCATATCTTGATGTTTTACACGAATAATTTTTGCACCTGAAAGTCTGCAACCATCAATGATTGAAGCATGGTTTAATTCATCAGATAAAATCGCATCTTTTTTCGTCATAACTGCAGAAATAGCACCCATATTACAATTAAAACCAGATTGGAATGCAATAGCAGCCTCAGTATGCTTAAATTCAGCAATTGCCTTTTCAAGTTGATCGTGGATATCCATCGTTCCGTTGATTGTACGTACAGCTCCAGCACCTACACCGTATTTTTCAGTTGCTTCAAAAGCAGCTTTCTTTAAACGCGGATGAGTTGCAAAACCTAAATAGTTATTTGAAGATAAATTTATAAACTGTTTGCCACTAATTTGAATAGTAGCCTCGTTAGAACCTTCTAAAGAGTTAATCTCATTATAGAGCCCTTTCTCTTTTAACTCAGCTAACTGTGGAGTTAAAAATGCTTCTAATGTCTTACTTGACATAAATACCAGCTCCTTAATTATCTTTAATTATCATTTAAAAGGAGTAAGCCCCCAACTTTTATATTTACTACTTATTATTAAATAAATATAAAAAATTATCGTTTTATTATTTTCCATTTTTGTGAGTTTAAAGAAATATGTATAGTTCACAAATCGTTAATTTGAGGCTTTCCGAATACAATTATAAATCGGTTACAAAGCATTAGGAATACTTTTATACAAAATTTATTTGAAAAAGGTTGAATTTAAATTATTATAAAAATTCATATAATTCCAATATTATACGTTTTGTTTTTTTAGTAAAACATATAAGGAGATTTAAGACCATTACCAAAAAGAAAAAAGACCACAATTTGTGGCCTAATGGTAATGAAAAATAAGCTTATCAATTAATAATCAATTTTTCATAAAGGCAGTAATATGTTATTGATTTCCATTACAAGACTCTTAGACCACAATGTTGACTAATAGTTAAATTTACTTTTTTACAATACTAAAAGTAATTAAATTTCATAATCGCTCAAATTAAGCTCTTATTTGTGTTCCAACACTTTGTCTAGCTTTCTTTTCAGTCATTAAGTATTGTGACAAAACAAATGTTATGATTAAAGAAATAATAACGGGAATTGATCCCATCCAAGTAATTGAACTAATGGATATTTGACTAACTGCAAATCCTCCGATTGCTGCGCCAAAAGCGAAGCCCAATTGCATCATCGATTGGTTTAATCCTAATAAAACATCGGATGATTTTGGTGAAATCGTAGCTAAGTTGAATTGTTGTGTTGCTCCTGATGACCAACCAGCAAATGACCATAATGTAAGAATAATGATGACAGTATTAATTGAACTAGTTATAAAAGTTAATAAAATGATTGATAAAATATTAAGTACAAGTCCTCGTTTTAAAGTAAGTGTAATCCCCCACTTGTCTGCACTAAATCCACCGAACTTGGATCCAATTAAACTTGCTATTCCTAGGATTAGTAAAGCGAAACTTAAAACGTGATCGCTCATTCCAGTAGTTTGAACAAGATAAGGTGATAAATAAGTAAAAACAATTCCGTACCCGCTCATTAAGAAAAACGTAATCGATAAAGCTAATGCAATTTTTGGTTGTTTAAACATTCCAATTTGTTGTAGTAATGGAATCGGTTGATCACCGTGAGTTTTTGGGATTGTTTTAATAATAACTACTAAAGCAAGTAGTACGAATATTGCAACTCCAAGAAAGACTAATTTCCAATCATATGCAGATGCAACAAATCTCCCGATTGGAACACCTATAATTAATGAAGCTGTAAACCCCATGACAACTGTTGCAATGGAACTTGCCTTTTTATTTGGTTGTGCAATTTTAGCTGCTAAGCTTAGTACTGTTACAACAGTAACACCAGCACTTAAAGCCATAACGATGCGTGCAACCATAAATAAACTGTAACCTGGTGCGATCACTGCCATTAAATTTCCTACTATAAATACGCTTAAAGAAAATAAAAGTAACTTTCGTCGTTCCATTTTTGCAAATAACGCCATTAAGATTGGTGTACCGATTGCATAGATTAATGAATAGACAGTAATTAATTGACCTGCAGCTTCAATGGATATACCTAGTTGATTTGCTATTTTATCTAAAATACCAGATATAACGTACTGTGAAGTTCCAACTAAAAAACTAATCATTGCTAAAATATAAATTTTCCCATTAGTAGACATAATATAATTCCTCTCGAATTAATTTCGTATTTCTATAAATACCGAAATAAAGATTTTTAGAAAAGGAAGCTACTAATAAGCTTCCTTTTTATTTACAAAAATTAGATTAAACTATTTAGATGCTTTTTAGCATCATATTCTTCAATTTCTTCGCCATTTTTCAAACGGTGTAAAAGATCTGGATTAGAAATTAAAGGACGGCCGAACGCAACAACATCAATCGTTCCTTCTTCAATAGCTTTTTCTGCCATTTCAGGATCTATTGTTCCTACTCCAACAATCGCTCCATCCCAGTATTTTCGTACAAGTTGATGCATCGTTTTACCATCAGCAAGTACACGATCAAATTGCATAATTGATGGGTGTAATAAAGTTGCACCAACTTCTTTGAATGCTTCAATAAACGTGCGAATAGCGTATTCAGGATCCTCCCACATATACCCTGGAATATCAGCTTTATGTGCAGAAAAACGAATCATCGTTCTCTCAGTGCCAATTGCTTCGATAACTGCTTTTATAACTTCTTTCATAAATGTTAATCTTTGTGGAAGATCGCCACCATATAGATCAGTACGATTATTTGTAATATCAGAGTTAAATTGATCGATTAAGTATCCGTGCGCAGCATGAATTTCAACACCATCAAAGCCCGCTTCAATTGCATTTTTAGCTGCTTGAGCATATTGATTAATTACTTCTTTAATATCCTCTAACGTCATCGCTTCAGGAATATCATATGGCTTACGATATCGAGACACTAAACCTTCTGCACGAATTGCTGAAGGTGCTTGTGGTGGCATGTTTCCAGCTAGTTCGTGATGAGATAGGCGTCCTACGTGCCAGATTTGTGAAATCATTGTCCCTCCTTCTTTATGAACAGCATCTGTTACCTTTTTCCAAGCATTAATTTGCTCCTTAGAATAAATACCTGGAACACCAGGGTAACCTTTACCGCGTGGACTAATAACAGTACCTTCAGAAATAATCAATCCAACTCCATCAGCAGCACGTTTACGATAATATTCAACAACATCATCTCCAACTACACCAGTTTCATCATCTGCAAAGCATCTTGTCAATGGAGCCATTGCTGTACGACTTTGTAAATTCCAAGCACCTATTTTAACAGATTCAAAAAGCTTACTTTCTGAACCATTTTGTAATTTTCCCCAACTAGTTTTTTCTTTACTTTCTAAACTCATATTCAGTTCCCCCTATTATTATTCGGTATTTCTATAAATACTGAAATAATAAATAAAATTTTACCGCTTTATTTTTAAAGTAAAGCGGGTGCATATTTTTCCAAAACTTCTCTTTGTAAACTATAGTATCTGAAGGTACCTTCTTTGCGGACAGTAAGTAAGCCGCAATCAAGTAATGGTTTTAAATGATGTGTCAATGTAGAATTCGCCGATACCTTTATTTGATCCTTCATTTCAAGACAAGCTAATTCCGATTGCTTAGCAAGTACTTTTACAATTTGCAATCGAGTTGATTCTCCTAATGCTTTATATACCTTTACTGCAATATCATCGTTCACCACTATGACCTCCTTTCAAAGACCAGCTCTTATTTCAGTATTTCTAGAAATATTGTATTTTAATGTATTCGTAAAGTCAAGATTGGTGATTTCTTTTTTTTAAGAGAAATACATTTGTGTGAAATGCGAACAAAATATGAACTTTGTTGATAAAGTTGTGAACTTTATTGATATACTGCTGATTTTTGTTGATATATGGTTACTTTTTGTTGATATGCTACTGATTTTTGTTGATACGCTGCTACTTTTTGTTGATATGCTACTTACTTTTATTAATATTTGGCATAAATCACTGACTTTCGGGCGTATTACATATTCTTTGCGATATTTTTTCATAACTCACAAATATTTACGCTTATTTCATAATCTTTTTATGTAAGTAAAAGATATTCTTCCGTAAACAACTAATATTTGTGCGTAATCAGTTAAACTTTTAATATCTAAAATACAAAATTCCACAAGGATTTTACCTTGTGGAATTTTTCACTAATTGGCCAATTCGTTTAAATAAGTAGATTAAATAAAGTAGGGTTGTTATTGATTTCCATGAATTGAATTTCATGACAAATCATTCGCTCAATCAACGCTTTATAATCCGATTTGTTTGCTAATTCAATTCCGACTAATGCTGGGCCATTGTCCTTATTGTTTTTCTTAGTGTATTCGAATCTAGTAATATCATCATTTGGCCCCAATACTTTATCAAGGAACTCACGTAATGCACCAGAACGTTGTGGGAAGTTGATGATGAAATAGTGCTTTAATCCTTCATGAATTAAAGATCTTTCTTTAATTTCTTGAAGTCGGTCAATATCATTATTTCCTCCAGAGACAATACAAACGACGTTTTTACCTTTTATTTCATCTTTAAATAATTCTAAAGCTGATATCGACATTGCCCCAGCAGGCTCAGCAATGATTGCATTTTTATTATAAAGCTCTAGTATAGTTGTACAAATCTCACCTTCTGGAATAGCAACAACTTGATCTAGTACTTCCCGACAAATTTCATAAGTTAAATAGCCAACTTGGCCTACCGCTGCCCCATCAACAAACTTTTCAATAGAAGGTAATGATACAACTCTTCCATTTGCAATTGATTCTGCCATTGAAGCCGCACCCATTGGTTCAACTCCAATTACTTTCGTTGATGGACTAATTCCTTTTATGTATGTGCCAACTCCAGAGCTTAATCCACCGCCGCCGATCGCAACGAATAAATAATCTACTGGACGATCAATTTCATTTAATATTTCAACAGCTACTGTACCTTGGCCTGCAATAACATCTGGATCATCAAATGGATGAATGAATGTCATTTGATTTTCATTACAATAAGTTTGAGCATTTTGATGAGCAATATCAAATGTATCACCGATTAAAATAACTTCAACAAATGGCCCCCCGAAGAATTTCACTTGAGATACTTTTTGATTTGGTGTAGTTGAAGGCATAAATATCTTCGCATACACCTGTAATTCATTACATGTGTATGCTACCCCTTGAGCATGATTGCCCGCACTAGCACATACAACTCCTTTTTGTCTTTCATCATAAGACAAATTACTAATTTTGTAATATGCACCTCTAAGTTTAAATGAACGGATTATTTGTAAATCCTCTCGTTTTAAAAATACGTTACAATCATATTTTTCACTTAGCATCGTACTAATCTGCAAAGGTGTCTTGTTCGTAACTTCTTTCAACGTATTATAAGCAACTAAAATATCCTCGATTTTAACAGTACTTTTTACTTTCTCCATATGACTACCTACCCTTTGCAATTTTTTATATAAATTTCATTATAGTAAAATTCAACTAATAAATAAACAGAAAATTCAATATTTTAATTAAAGTTTTATGTCTTTTTACATTTTTGCAGAATTTATCGTTAAATTATCTTTCGTTCTATTTAGAATTAATACATTAGTTATCATTTTAAGTAGAATATGCTATGATTTTTATATTAAATAAATAGATAATAGGTGATTTATAAATATGGAAAATCAATCTTTATTATTAATTGATGGCTTTAACTTATTAAGTAGAGGTTATTTTGCTACTTCTTATGGTAGAAGTGATGAACAGCTTTCTAAAACGAAAGATGGAGTTTATATAAATGCATTAAGAGTATTTATCCCAAAGCTTTTTAACTTAATTAAAGAACATGAAATTACTCATCTAGCAGTTACTTGGGATGTAAAGCGTGAAGAAACTGATCGTCGAACTAAATATGATTTTTATAAAGCGACTCGTGGAGAACTACCATCACCACTTATTGAACAATTTTTCACTTTAAAAACAGCACTAGAAGAAATCGGCATTGCTCAACTGGAAATGGCACCTTACGAAGCTGATGACTTAATGGGTACTTTATCAAATAATTGGTCTAATTCTGTTAAAAATAAATGCTATATTTATAGTAATGATCGAGACCTGCTACAATTAATTAATGAACATACTTCTCAAATCATTGCCCAAAAAACGGGAGAAATCGTTTATTCTTTAGAACACTTTAGTAATGATTACGGAATCCACCCGAAACAATGGGTTGATGTAAAAGCATTATTAGGTGACTCTAGTGATAATATTCCTGGTTGCCCAGGAGTTGGAGAAAAATCGGCAATTCCATTAATTCAAATTTATAACACAGTTGAAGAACTGTATGAAAACATGGATAATCTTGACTCTAAATTTAATCGCTACAAAAAGAAATTAGAAGCTGGGAAAGACTCAACATTTATTAGTAAAGAGCTATCTGCGATTACAATAGATATTCCTCATTTTGCAGAGTATACATTTGATGACTTAGAAATTAAGATTGATGAGGAAAAATTATCACTTAAGCTTGAAGAATTAGAAATTCGTGTAAAACGATAATATGACTATTTAAATAGAAGTAAAAAAGAACACTATATCTTTATGTAGTGTTCTTTTTAAAATAAAAGCTCTGTTTAATTAAAATGTTGATTTTTGAACTATTAGAGGTCTCATATACAACTAACACATGCATAGCTATATAAGAAAAAACTTTATCTAAACAAAATTGACTGAAGATAAACAATTAATACATCAATAAATCGGGGTTACAAAAAAAAGAGTTCCGATTGTGAACAACAATGAAACATAAAACGAAAATGGTAAATTTACAATTTCTGTTTTATGATCGATTACTGCAGATATTCCAGTTTTTCCTTGTACTGTTGATTTATCTAATCTACCTATGAGTCCATCGCCATTTAAATTAAAAAATACGATATTGGCCGTAATGAATAAAGAACTAACAAAAACCCAATCAATCCATTTTGAACCCATTAAAAAAGAAAGTCCAAATGGTGTACTAATTAAAACAACAAAAGTAATAATGAATGAGAACAGTTTTTTATTTATTTTCACTTTTACATCCTCTTTCTCGATATTTTAATAACCTCATTTAATTTCAATAAATGTAATTATTTACCAATTTATTCGATATAAAAGAAAAAATTCCTTCCAATGTTTTATTGAACGGGATAATTTGCCTATACACAAATTCACTTCAAAAAAATGAGCCACGATAGTGACTCACGACCTTGAACTATACGTTCGTTAATAAAATAAGAAAATCAACAATCAGTTTAAACAGAGGAAAATAAAAAAAGAATGTTTATTTTGAATCTTCTTTCCACAAGCGTTCGTAAACAAATTCGTTATTTTTAAACTTCAATTGAAATACATCCGGGTTACTTAAACTTTTCCAATTCTCAAATCCAAACTCGGCGTTAAAATGCTTTAATATTAAAGACATTAAATTTCCATGGGTTACAATAATCGTACTTTGATGTTCACTACTGATGATCTTGTCAATAACGCTTATTGCACGATTCGTAGCTTCTTGACTTGATTCTCCCCCATCAAACTTCAATGCCATATCTTCAAACGTAGTTTTTAATTTTTCTAACCAATCTGGTAAATCTCGTGAGCTTAGCTTGCGTTCAGATAAACGATCATCGATTACGATATCGATCTTCTTTTCTTTACTTGTTGGTTCGATTGATTGAATTGCACGAGAAAAAGGGCTGGAGATTATTTGATCAATCTTTATCTTTGAGAAAAATTTGGCTAAGTCATTTGCCTGTTGAATTCCACTATCTGTTAGTTCAGTCTCAATTGGTTGCCCTTTTGCTTCGCAGTGCCTAATTATGTAAATTTCTTTTTCCATTTATTCACACCTACTAACCGCTTCGATTAACAATTCTGCCTGTCTTATGCTTTCTTTTAAGTATATGGGTGCTTTAGGATGTGCAAAAATTTCGTCTGAAGTTAACCACATTACTGACTCGACTTCATCAGGACATTTGGCAAAAGCTTCGCCTGAGTCATATTCGCAAACAAATACAAGATCAATCACATGCTCCCCTTTATCTGTTACAAATGAAGTATTTCGAACATATTTCATTTCGCCTTTAATTTCTAATCCAACTTCCTCCATCATTTCACGTTTAATGGTTCTTTCTAAAATATCCGATGAATTCCCTTCCAACTCTGCTTTGCCCCCAACAAGTGAAAGTAATCCTCCTGCATGTTCCTCTTTTTTACTTCTTTCGATAATTAACCATTTTCCATTTTTTTGAATTGCACCTTCTACATTAACTATGAACATATTTCCCACCTTAATTATTTAATAATTATAAAAATAATGTTATTCAGTTTATTATAACATTCCAATTCCAACAAAAAAGTTGGAGTTAACTAACCCCAACCGGTTTTAAGAAATATGCATTCAAAAATTAATGCAATATTTTATTTAATTCTTTTTACTAATGGATGATTTTCACTAAATTGTATTAAGTCCCATAAATTCCCATATAAATCTTTAAATACCGCAACAGTACCATAATCTTGTTCCTTAGGTTCTCTTACAAACTCAATTCCTATTGAAATCATTTCATTATAATCTCTCCAGAAATCATCTGTACCTAAAAATAGAAAAACTCTCCCACCAGCTTGATTGCCGATGAAGGGCTCTTGCTCAGTTTTAGATGCTTTTGCTAGTAAAATAGTTGTTCCATTTGAACCGGGTGGAGATATTACTACCCATCTTTTATCCTGTTCAGGTTGATACGTATCCTCAATTAAATTAAAGTGTAATTTCTTTGTATAAAACTCGATTGCTTCATCATAATCTTTTACGACAAGAGCAATATGAACAATTGATTGGATCATTTTCTTAACTCCTAACTTGAATTATATTAAAAAAATCTAGAGCGATTTTTATACTTCTGACAACTGGTCAAGTTTTAAAATATGTAAAAGGCTGGTGATGTACGTTGATTGAAGCCTTGATTTTGATACTATTCGGAATACTATTTTCTCTTCTAGGATGGGTCTTTAACAACAATAATGACTCATACAACTTAGAAGTAGGATTACTTTTTTGGATCATCGGTTTTATTATTGAAACATTCGGTATTTTTTCTATATTTAGCCATAAATTTTTAGTCTTTATTTATCATATCTTCTTTCATTAATAATTGAATTTGAAAGAATTAGTACATCAAGTTAATTTTAAACTAATCCGACAACATAATAAATAGATGCTGACATTAAACTCTGATTTATAATTATCCTCTATGAAAATAGTTTTTTTACAAAACAAAAAGACTGTCGAAACAGTCTTTTTATTATTCATTTAATTTAGAAGCAAAAATCGGAATGAATATGATTGTAATAAACACTAACAACAAAACAATTAACTCATTTTTCCATCTAAAATCATTGTCGCCATCATTTATATGTTTTTTTGTAAATTCATCAAATGATTTCGACGAGACAAGATTACTTGAATTCAGGATTTCACCTGTTTTTTCATCCAGTAAAAAAGTATTATAATTTGCAGTTTTAAAGAAATCATCTCTTACTGTGTTGTATTTTACAGCAATCGCCATTGCTTTCTCGTCTGTCGTCTGGCCTTTAATTGTTACATTCAATTCCTTTTGTTCGACAATTGAAGTTGAATTTTTAACATAATAATTAACTTCCTTACGATTATTTTTCTCTATTTGATCTAAATAGCGAGATGCTGCATTTGATGTTGATACACTCGATAAAAACAACAAAAAGAAACAAACGAAGCAAAATGCAATTCTTTTCAGGTTACATCCCCCCAGCTCTATTTAAATCTTCTAAATTATATTCAGAAGATTTTAAAATAGTCCTAGTGAGTATTTCTAGTTTGTCACTTTAATAAAGACATTGCTTTCTTCCATACTTTTACCAACTCTATAATTGTTCTGCATAATTTTTTATGTATGTATTTCTTTTCAATAATAACTGTTTCATATATGATTTTAAAAACAGTATATCCACCAACATGCCTATCGCTCCCATTGGTGAAGTGTAATCGAATACATCCGTCATCAAAGTTCCATCATCCTTTAATTCAAAAATATGTTCATGCCTAAAACTTTTAAATGCTCCACTAACCATTTCATCTACAAATCTATTCGGTGGATCAAACTCTGTAATAATTGACGTTAACTGCTGACGAATGCCGAAATGAGTAGCTTCCCAAGTCACTGATTCTCCTAGTTCAATTAAGCCACTTGTTCGTCCCTTAACTGCTATTTCATTTGTATCGGATGTTGATTCCATATGAATATCAATATTTCGCGCTAAATCAAAACACACTTCAAGTGGTGCGTTAATTAACATGGATATTTTTATGATTGGCATTAAATACACTCCTAAATCCATCTAAACTTCTTCAGCTAATATATTGTACTAATAGTTTATTTCTACTATTCTTACATAAGTCCTTTTCAATTTAACTACACTCAAAGGTTATAAAAAAAAGACTGTAAAAACAGTCCAATAGTTCCTACCATATAAATCAATTGTTAAATAGATTAGTTAATTTTCTCATATTATATACTTTTTATAAATTTAGCCGGATTGCCAGCCACTACTGTATTAGCAGGAACATCCTTCGCAACTACTGAACCAGCAGCAACGATTGAATTATCCTCAATCGTGATACCAGGTAAAATAGTGCAACTTCCCCCAATCCACACATCATCACCAATCGTAATCGGTATCGCATAACCACTTTTATTACGATCCTTTGGTTCAATTGAATGGCCAGCTGTATAGATTCCGACATTCGGGCCGATCATGCAGTTTTTTCCTATTCTCACTTCTGCCATATCTAAAATTGTACAGTTAAAACCGGCATAGAAATTATCGCCTACATGAATGTTATAGCCTAAATCACAATGAAAGTTATGTTCAATACTCGGATTTTCTCCTACAGTTCCAAACAGCTCTTTTATAATTTCTTCTTTTCTTTCGAACGAATCTACACTAATGTTATTAAACTCTTGAACAAGCTTATGGGCACGAATATTTTTCATTTTTAATTCTTCTGTTCCACGTTTATAATAAATTTCCTCTCTATTTTCCATTTTATGTCTCCTTTTTAATCATTCATTTCTTTCCACTAAAAATCATCGCATTTCCTAATACTTTTTTATTTAATAAAAGCTTTGGCAATTTCATCTCATTATCAAGTGTAGAGCTGTTCAATACGGATACACTCAGTTTCTGTAATTCATTTAATAGCTCATTTTCGTGACCAAATATTTTTTCGTCCATAAATAAATCTAAGAAAACAAATTTCCCACCAGGTTTCAATACTCTTAATGCCTCTTTCATTACATCCGTTTTATTACTTCGATCCTTTACTTCATGAAATGTTAGACAACTTACAATTAGATCGAATTCATCGTCATTAAAAGGGAGCTCAGAAGCACTTGCTTTCTGAAAATCGATTTGCTTTGCGACACCTTCTATTTCTGCATTTTGTTGGCATTGTGCTTTTGAATATTCCCAATTACCACCCCAATAATCAATTCCAGTTAAAGTGGACTTAGGAAAAGCCTTTGCGAGTTTAATAATCAAAGAACCGCTACCTGTTCCAATATCTAGAATTTTGCCATTTCCATCCCAATTCACTTTCGAAACAATTAAATCATGTATTTTTGATTGATAATTCCCTCCTTTTGCTGCAAATTGATAAATCGAATAGGAAAGTATAAATGTTATATAAATAAAAGGCAGTGCTATAATACCTGAGAGGATTCGCACGTATGTATTGATCGGTAATAGTGCTATTAAAAGTAGAACGAGTGAAATTACTAAGAATATGATTAGTTTATAAATTCGGATCCACGTTTGATATTTTGTTTTTGATTTCAAGAGTTCACCTACCTTAAAGTTTTTTTATTCATTATACATCTACTAACGTATATCAGTAATTCCTTTTTAAGCTAAACTTTGAGAATATTTTATAATAATAAAAAACCTCTAATGCAAAATGCATTAGAGGTTTTTCAAGTAAGTATTAAACCGTAACTAATTCTTTCTCTTTACTTCCAATTTTCGTAATGATATCACGGGCGATCCATACGCCACATGCACTTGCTTGAGCTAAACCACGAGTTACGCCAGCTCCATCTCCACCTAGATATAATCCAGAGATTTCACTTTCAAAGTGTTCATTTAATTTTGGACGAGCTGAGTAGAATTTCGCTTCTACGCCATAGAAAAGTGTGTGTTCTGCAGCGATACCTGGTGTAACGTGATTTAATGCTTCAACCATTTCAATTAAACTTTTCATTGTATTGTATGGTAACACTAATCCTAAATCTCCTGGCACTGCTTCTTTTAAAGTTGGTTCTAAAAATCCTTCTTTAATACGTTTTTCAGTTGAACGGCGACCTCTTAAGATATCTCCGTATTTTTGTACAATTACACCACCATGTGAAAGCATGTTAGCAAGGCGTGAAACTTCATGTGCATATTCATTTGGTTTATCAAATGGTTCTGCGAATTGATGTGATACTAATAATGCAAAGTTTGTGTTTGGACTTCCTAATTTAGGGTCTTTATAAGCGTGACCATTAGCAGTCATAATACCAGAATGGTTTTCAACTACTACGTGACCCGATGGATTACTACAGAATGTTCTGACTTTAGTACCCACGCTAGTGTTAAATACAAATTTACCTTCGTATAAGTGCTTGTTGATTTCTTCCATAACAACATTTGAAGTTTCTACACGTACACCAATATCTACTTGGTTCGTTGACATTTTTAAACGACGTTTTTTCATCACATCAGTTAACCATTTTGATCCATCACGACCTGGTACAATGACAACTTTCTCAGCTAGTAATTCTTCACCATTTTTTAATTTAATACCTCTAACATTATGAATACCCTCAACTTTTTCAGTTAATAAGTCCTCTACTTCAGTTTTATATCTCATTTCAATTTTCGTTTTTAAATATTCATATATACTTTTTAGAATTTCTAAGTTTTGCTCAGTTCCTAAATGACGAACTTGTGCACGTAATAATTTTAGTCCTGCAGCATAACCACGACGTTCAATGTCTCTTACTTCTTCAGTTAATGGATCAGTGATCGATTCAGTCGCTCCATGTTGTAAATTAATTTCATCAACATATTTGATTAATTCTACTACATGTGAGTCTGATAAGTAATCTGTCATCCATCCACCAAATTCACTTGTAATATTAAATTTTCCATCTGAATATGCTCCCGCACCACCAAAACCATTTGTTATTGAACATGCTGGTAAGCATCCTGAAAATTCTTTTTTACCTGCAGCAGGCGGACATTTTTCAATTTTCTTTTGTAAAATCGGGCAATGTCTTGCGAATATATCATGTCCTTTATCAACAAGTATTACTTTAGCATTCGGCATTTTTAAAGTTAATTCATAGCAAGTAAAGATTCCAGCAGGACCTGCTCCAACAACGATTACATCATACATTTATATTTACCCCCAAAAGGTTTAAGTTATTTCATTTATTCAACCTAAGATAGAATACCATCAATATGAAAGGGTTTCAAGTAAAAATACGAACAATCACATTATTTTTTTAAAAAATTATTCGTTTATTATTACAAGTGAAACCTTTTCATCATCTTACATCAACAGTCAACTGGTTTTTTTGTCCAAAATTAGACAATTCAAATTTAAAAATTAATTAATTTTAGACATAGTATTTCATCTCATTTTAAGTAAAGTTTAACGTTTGAAATAGAAAAATAACAAATCGGATAGAAACACAATTAGATGAACTTGAATAGTTATATAAATAATAGATTTTTCATATTGGAGTTGGAATAGATGCTAGAAGAAAATTTCAAGGAAAAGGAAGGTAAAGACCAAGAACAGAAAACTAATATAGATGATGACAGTTTACAAGCAAGTCTTGAAAGACAAATCGTGGCTGCCTCATGGGTTAAAGCAGTAGCACAATTGTATGAAACGATTACATTATCCAAATTATATTCAATCGACAAAGATCCAATCTTTCAAGGGAAAAGAGATATCATATCAGGAATGTGGATTGGTACAGCTGGTCAATTATCCGTAGCTTTTTTCGTTTCTAAGCAATTGTTCACTTCAGATAAAATAAATTTACTTGATTTACAAAGAAAAATTGTGCTTTCTGACTCAATTCAAATAGTTGGTAATGCATTGGCACTTATTGGTGCAGCTGAAGTAATTCAAGAGGAAGTTGGTGATGGGGAAATATTCCTTTCATAATCAAATCTATATGAAATTAAAATACATTTAACTCTTTATTAAAAAAGTGCAAAATCAAAAAAATATGTATAAATCCCACAAGAAACCTTGTGGGATTTTGTGTAATATCTTTATTTTTGACGTATATTCTTCTTATTCCAACTAATTATCGTTCGGTTTTTGCGACCATAGAACTGATTTCATCTCGAAAAATTATTTTCTAGAATTAACATATCAACCTAGTTTGGTATTATATCAACGAGATTTAATGATTTATCAACGAGTAATCGTCATATATCAACGAGGCTTTATGATTTATCAACGAATAGTCGTCATATATCAACGAGGCTTTATGATTTATCAACGAGTAATCGTCATATATCAACGAGGCTTTGTGATTTATCAACGAGTAATCGTCATATATCAACGAAGTTCACAACTTTATCAATATTGTTCAATATGTGTTCGCATTTTGAATTAATTATTAGATTTCCCAGTGCCGTGTACTGTTTGCTTTTCTCTTGCTCCTGCGTTTAAAGCTTTTCGGAAACTTTCAATTAAGTCTTCAAGATCCTCTAATCCAACAGATACTCGAATTAGTGTATCTTTAACACCTAATCTTTCACGTACATCAACAGGTATAGCTGCATGAGACATCTTCACAGGATATGAAACAATTGTCTCTACTCCACCGAGTGAAACAGCAACTGCTACATTTTCGACTGTTTGAAGGAATTTCGTCGTTTGTTCAATTGTTTTTAATGTAAATGAAAGGACTGCTCCCCCTCCGGAAGCCTGCTCAAAATGAATATCGTGACCAGGATGATTTTTTAATCCTGGGTAATAGACATCCTCAACTTCTTCTTGTTCTAAAAGCCAATTCGCTAATTTTGAAGCAGTTTGTTCATACGCATCCATACGAACCTTAAGCGTCTTTAGTCCTCTAAGTGTTAACCAACAGTCTTGCGGGCCTAAAATTGCACCGAATGAATTTTGGATTGTGTATAATTCTTGTGCAAGTTCTTCAGAATTTACAACTGCTAAACCTCCAATTACATCACTATGGCCTGCTATAAATTTTGTTGCACTATGAACGACAATATCTGCACCTAAGTCTAGTGGTTTTTGTAAATATGGTGATAAAAAGCTATTATCTACAATTACTAGAATGTCATTTTCTTTCGCAAGTTTAATTGCACCACTTAAGTCAGTAATTTTCAAAAGTGGGTTAGATGGGGTCTCTAAATAAAGCCCCTTTGTATTTGGCTTTATTCCTGCTTCAATCTCTTGTAAATTTGAGGCGTCTACAAATGTGAACTCGATTCCAAAGCGATTTAATACTTTCGTCGCTATTCTAAAAGTCCCTCCATAAACATCCTCACAAATGACAATATGATCTCCTGCTGAGAACAGCGATAAAACAGATGAAATAGCAGCCATCCCTGATGAGAACGCAAAGCCGCGCACACCGTTTTCTAATTTTGCAATTGTATTTTCTAATGCTTCTCTTGTTGGGTTCCCACTTCTTGCATAGTCATATTTCCCAAAATTCTCAATATCAAATTGATGAAATGTTGAAGTCTGATAGATTGGAATACTTAATGCACCTGTCGTCGGATCCACTTCATTTCCATTATGAATTAATTTAGTTCCAAATTTCAATTTTATCACCCCAATGCATTTTCTAAGTCATTTAATAAATCATCGATATGTTCAATTCCTACTGACAATCGTAGTGTATGGTCATCTAGACCAAGCTTTCGTTTAAATTCCTCAGGCATTTCAGAATGAGTTTGAGTATGAGGATACGTTATTAGCGATTCAACTCCACCTAAACTTTCTGCAAATGTAATGACGTTTACACTTCCTAAAACTTGTTCAACTAAACTTAAATCTTTCACTTTAAATGAAATCATTGCCCCAAATCCAGTTGCTTGTTCTTTAATAATTGAATACCCTTTATGTGTTGGTAGGCCTACATAGTACACTTCAGTAACATTCGGATGATTTTCTAAATAATTTGCAAGTACGATTGCATTTTTTTGACTATATTCCATACGTAAGTGCAATGTTTTAATTCCTCTTAAAATTAACCAAGAGTCAAATGGAGCTAAAGTTGCACCCGTTGATTTTTGATAGTAGCGTATACGCTCATTCGTAGATTCTGAGTTTGTCACAACAAAGCCAGCAAGTGTATCATTATGACCACCTAAATACTTCGTACCACTATGAACAACAACATCTGCGCCTAATTCGATTGGTTTGAAGAAATAAGGTGTTAAAAATGTATTATCGACAATCACTAGAATGTCTCGTTCTTTTGCAATCTCAACAACTCTTTTTAAATCCGTTACTTTCATCATTGGATTTGAAGGTGTTTCAATAAAAATTCCTTTTGTGTTCGGTTTAAGCGCAGCCAGAATTTCTTCAATTTCAGTTGTATCAATAAAATTATGCTCAATTCCATACGGTGAATAAATTTCTTCAAACAGACGATATGTACCACCGTATAAATCATCTGACACAATTACGTGATCTCCTTTTTTAAATAAACTTAATACTGCTGTAACGGCTGCATTTCCAGTTGCAAATGCAACACCAAAATTTGCGTTTTCTAATTTTGCCACAGTATTTTCTACTTCTTCTCGAGTTGGGTTTTGTAATCTTGCATAATCATATCCAGTCGATTGGTTTAATCCTGCATGCTTAAATGTTGCAGATTGATAAATAGGATAACTGATTGCACCAGTTAGTGGATCAAATCCTTTACTTCCATGTACAGCAATTGTTTCGATTGATTTTTCCTTCGTATTTAAAGCTACTTTTGTCTTAGTCATTATTAAATCCCCCATTTTAGTCAAAATAAAAAACCACTTCTTAAAAAATAAGAAGTGGTTATGTTCGATAACATATCGCTCTTATCTTCCAGGTTATATACCTGCAGGATTTAGCACTTTCTAGTTTTCACTAGAGTTGCCGGGTTTCGTCGGGCCAGTCCCTCCACCGCTCTTGATAAGATTATTTAATTATATTGATTAGTATATTAAAAACTCTGATAATTATCAATTGTTTTTTTCAAATTATTTAATTATTAACATTTCATTTCCATTCTACCGGTAGTAAATTTTGATAAAGTGCACTCTTATATCGATCATCAATTAGTAACAAAGTCCCTTTATCCGTTTCTGATCGGATAACTCTTCCACCCGCTTGCATGACTTTATTCATCCCTGGAAAGACATATGCATAATAATACCCATTTTTCCCAACCGAATTAAAATGATCTTTTAAAATATTTCTTTCTAAACAGATTTGTGGCAATCCTACACCAATTACTACGACACCATTTAATCGATCTCCCTTTAAATCGATCCCCTCGGAGAAAATTCCACCTAATACAGCAAATCCAACTAAAGTCTCCTCATTAAGACTATTAAATTGTAATAGAAAATCTTCTCTCTCAAATTCTGACATACCATTTTCTTGAACAATCGTTTTAATAGTTGGATACTTAGTTTGAAATAATTCGATACTTTGAATGAGATATTGATAAGAAGGATAGAAAACTAAATAATTTCCTTTACTTTTCGAAATTTCTTTATAAATCGTATCGACTAATCTTTCTAAATTTTTTTCACGATCTTGATATCGGGTTGATAAAGGGTCAATGGTTACTTGAAGTTGTTCTTTACTAAAAGGCGAATCAATCGTAATCGTATAATCACGATCTTGATCACCAAGCATATCTTGAAAATACTGTACTGGCGTTAAAGTTGCTGAGAAATAAATAGTAGAGCGAAATTTTTTTATAACATCATTTACTACTTTAGATGGATCAAGGCAAAATAGTTTTACGTGAACCTCACTTTTATAAAGCTCATAGTAACAAATATACTGTTCATCAAAAAACTCAGCGATTTTAACAAAGTTAAGTGATTCAAAATACGTATCTAGTAGAATTTGTTTATTTTCATCCTCGTCCAATTCCTGCAATTTAATTTCTGCTATTTCATTAAATTTGTGAAGAAGCTCTATTAAATCCTCATCAAATTCCTTTGAAACAGGAGCTACAGTATCCTTCCAAATTTTTCTTAATTCTATAAATCGCTTATTAATGTCATTTACAGATTGATATAAATCATCTTTAATACTTTTATATCTATTTTTCAATTCTAAAAATTTAGATTTAAAAATACTTGCAGAATACATTTCCCTCGCACGATCTACAAGATTATGAGCCTCGTCAATCAATAATACCGAACTACGTTTATGTTCATCGAATAATCGCTTTAATGATACTCTAGGGTCGAAAATATAATTAACATCACAAATAATGGCATCTGAAGAATTTAATAAATCTAACGAATATTCAAATGGACAGACTGTATGTTTACGAGCATATTCCTCAATTTTCTCTCGAGTAAAAGCCTTTTCTGATGAAAGAATATCAAGCACAGCCTCGTTTATACGATCGTAGTATCCATTAGCAAATTCACAATATTCCTTTTGACAAATAGTCTCTTCTTTAAAACAAATTTTATCTTTTGCCGTAATCGTTGTGCATGATATACATAATCCTTGATCTGTCATTCGCTTATACGCTTCTTCAGCAACAGTCCTAGTAATCGTTTTCGATGTTAAGTAAAACATTCGATTTATACTATTCTCACCCATACTTTTAATAGTCGGGAATATGGTTGAAACGGTTTTTCCTATACCCGTCGGAGCGATAGCAAATAAATTATTACTTTCCTGGATTGTTTGATATACCGCTCCAGCTAGTTTCCTTTGTCCTTTTCGAAATGAAGGAAACGGGAAGCTTAAATCTTTAATCGTTTGATTACGTAATTCAATATGATCATACTTCCATTTTGCAAAAGGATAATAGCTCTCTAACATCTTATACAGATAATTCGTTAAATCATTTTTTGTAAACAAAAGATAAAAGCTCATTTTTTGTTCTGTTAAAATATTCACGTAAGTAAGCTTGATGGTGATCTGTTCAAGCTGCAATTCTTCACAAATAAAATACCCATATACTTTTGCTTGAGCCCAATGAACCGGATAAGAATTTTCATTTATTTCATTCAAATCCTTCATTGTTGATTTAATTTCTTCTATTATGTATTGATCATCATTTAATAATAATCCGTCACATCTACCTTCAATTTGAAATTCCAATTGTTCATATGGGACGGTCCCAGATATATGTCGTTCTTTTACATCAGATTCTCCGTATTCACTTTGAATTTTTTGATGTGCCTTTGTTCCTTCGATTAATGAAACCGAACTTTTAAATGTTAAATCAATACTTCCCGCTGTATGAGCATACTCAACTAGCGAACGTACTGAAACTTTTATACAATTTTCCACTTGAGCATCCCCTTTTTTGTTCATTTTACCATATTTCATATTACTTGATTAGGTGGTGGTGCTTTAAAATAAAAAAGTTCAAGTTAGGTAAATAACTTGAACTTTCAGTGAAAATAAATATTAATTTCAAAACACCAGGAATTACTAACTTTTAAGAATCAGCGTTACTTAAGATGATGTGTACTATTATAATTGAAAAAAAGCCAACAATCATTAACAATACAAAACTTCAATATTATATTTTCGATAAAATTGCAATAACTTCTCCATATCATCTTTTATTGCTTCTAACGGCACTATAATCGCCTTCATACTTGTAACATAAATATAAAAGTATTTCTTCGTTCCTTTTACTTCAACGATATGATCCCATTTTATTTCATGAACACTTGATTGCGTAATTTCTTTAATGCCATTCTCATCAACTTTAAGTGAATGCTCGCCGAATAATGATTCGTTATTTTTATTATTTAGAAGTTTCAACATTTTATTTTTACTTGCTCTGTAATATAACTTTGGAAAATAAACGTAAATAACAATCGCTACTAACGAAAAGGCAAGTAAATAACCGATTATAGGTTGCTCTAGTAGAAAAGAAATTAGAAATGGTATTACTAAATAAATTAAACTTACAGCAATTCGATTATTAGTTAATGATTTTTGGACAGTTTTTGAGTTTTTCAATTCATGTAAATTAAATTCAATATAATCATCCAAATTTATTTCATAATTAAGTTTCATACTTTACCTCCATTTTCTAATTAATATTTAATTACTAATATTCTAACATTAGTAAAACACAGAAAATATAGATATTTCATCTACAAATATTAAGATGACTTTTCAAGATTCATAGAATTAATTCTTATATTAAGAGTTCGTAATAATTCATTGCAAAAGTTCTATTTTAACTTTCATAAAGAAACTTGTCTTAAAGTAATTAAGCCTAAATGAACTTCAACTTATAATAAAAAAAGTAGATTCAACTAATATAAGCTGAATCTACCCTTATTCGTTAAACAACTAATGCGACCCTCAATTTATACAAAATAATTCATTAAGCTCCATCATTGATAAAGCTATATTGCGCCATGTATAAATTATAATAATGTCCTTTTAATCTTAATAACTCTTCATGTGTTCCACTTTCTTCAACGTTCCCATTACCAATTACCATGATTTTGTCACAATCACGGATTGTCGATAAGCGGTGGGCAATTACAAATGAAGTACGACCCTCTAATAGCTTCTCGATTCCGTTTTGGACTAATTTTTCTGTATGTGTATCGATATTAGACGTTGCCTCATCTAAGATTAAAATACGAGGATTAGCAAGTAACGCACGTGCAAAAGAGATTAATTGTCTTTGACCTAATGAAAGTCTTGAGCCCCTCTCATTAACGTCCGTATCATAACCATCCTCCATTTTAATGATAAAGTCATGTGCATGGACTGCTTTTGCTGCAGCCATTACTTCTTCATCTGTTGCATTCAATTTACCGTATCGAATATTTTCCATGATTGAAGTTGAGAATAGGAACGTGTCTTGTAGCATGATTCCCATTTGACTTCTATAAGATTCTAAATCTACTTTTTTAATATCTTTTCCATCAACTAAAATTCTACCTTTAGTCGGGTCATAAAAACGACTTATTAGAGAAACAATCGTCGTTTTACCTGCACCAGTTGCACCTACTAAGGCAATTTTTTCACCCGGATTAATTGTGAAATTTACATTTTTTAATACTGTTGATTTTTCATCATAACCAAACGTTAAATTATCAAATCGAATTTCTCCTTTGATTCGTCCGATTGCTGGTGCATTTTCTTCACTAATTATTTCAGGATCAATATCCATTATGTCAAAAATGCGGTCAGCTGCGGAGAAATTTGATATTAATGTATTATAAAAGTTTGATAAGTTCATAATTGGGCGCCAGAACATTCCAATATACATAGAAAATGCGATTAAAGTACCGACTTCTATTTCTTGCGTAGTTACAAGCTTATACCCAGCATAAAAAACAATTACCGTACCAACACCCCAAGATAACTCAACTAATGGCCAAAAGAAATCATTCATTTTTACTGCTTTCATGAATGAACCCATTAGTTCCGAAACCTTCTCTTTAAAGTCTTTTTCTTTATCTTTTTCTTTCGCAAAAGACTGCACAACTTTTATACCTGAAAAATCTTCATGTATAAATGCAATTAGATTTGAACGTTTCTTTCGATAATCGTCCCATCTTTTACGTGCTCTTGTTTCAATATAAAACATAGCGGCTGCCAAAAATGGGAGAATAGATACAGATGCGATTGCTAGTTTAACATTTAAAACAAACATTACAACTGTAACACAGACTAAGCTTAATAATTCTGGTATTAATGTTTGAATACTTTGGTTGAATAAATTTTGAAGCGCACTAATATCCCCCATTACACGAGCCAAAATTTTCCCAACCGGACGGTTATCAAAAAATGTAAATGACAATTTTTGAATATGTGTATACAGCTCGTGACGAATATTTACTAAAATATTATTCGTAACTGAGCTGATTAATGTCCAGCGAGTTTTAGAAGCGATCATAGCTAGGAAATTCAGCGCTAATAATATTGCCCCGATTATTAAGAGACCTTTTACATCATGGTTTTTAATATTTGTATCGATTGCTATCTTTAATAAATAAGGGTTTAATATACCAACTACCATTACGAATAACATTAAACAAATAACGGTAAAGGTTTTTAGTTTAAAAGGTTTTAAATACGTCCCGAGCCTATAAATCAGCTCGGTTTTACTACGGTTTAGCTGGTCTTCATCGCGATTAATCGTATTTTGCGCCATTAGATCACCCCACTTTCGACTGTTTCAAAATCTTTGAATTGCTCTTCATATACTTCAAAGTATTTTCCTTTTTTATCAAGTAATTGCTTATGATTTCCTTTTTCAACTATTTCTCCATTTTCAACAAATAATATTAAATCGGCATTTTTCACCGCTGAAATACGGTGCGCAATAATAAATGTTGTACTATGTGAGAATCGTCTATTTAAGTTGTGTAATAATTCATACTCCGTTTCCATATCTAACGCAGAAGTTGCATCGTCTAAAATTAGGATTGGAGCTTTACGTAATAAGGCACGTGCAATTGAAATACGTTGTTTTTGTCCTCCAGATAAACCAATACCTCGCTCACCAATTTCGGTATTGAATCCATCTTCTAACTCTTCGATAAAGTCTAGACAACAAGCAATTCGGCATGCATCGCGGATTTCATCCATAGTAGCTTCAGGATTTCCTAGTTTAATATTATTTTCAATCGTATCTGAGAATAGGAATGTATCCTGTGAAACTAGAGACATATTTTGACGTAAAGAAGTTAAATTAAAATCTTTAACATTAATGCCATCTACTAAAACTTCTCCGCTTGCCACATCGTATGAGCGACCAATTAAATGAAGAATTGAAGATTTCCCTGCGCCAGTCGTCCCCATAATTGCTACTTTACTACCACTTGGAATATATAGATTAATATCTTTTAAGACAATTTCATCGTTGTATTTAAAGTTAACATTTTTATATTCCACTGAACCGTCAACAAGATTTGGCGTATATGCCCCCTCTTTATTCTCGATTGCTGTTTTACGATCTAAAATATCAAAAATCTTTTTCGCAGAAGCTTGGTTTTTAGAAAGTACATCCGTTAACCAGCCTAACATTCTCATCGGCCAAATTAAGTTCCAAATGTATCCACTAAACGCAACAAGTTCACCTAACGTCATGCTTTCTTGCAAAACAAAATATCCACCAATAATGATCATCGCTACAAGTGCAATATTTGTTAAAAATTCAATATTAGGAAAATATTTTCGCATTGTTTTAGCTTGAGCCATATTTAAATCATAGTAACCACGATTCATTTTTAAAAATTTCAACGTCTCGTGTTTTTCTCTAGCAAACGCTTTAACTAATCTTACACCTGCAATATTTTGTTGTGCTGTAGTATTAATTTCAGCAGTGTGGTCACTTATTTTACCGTAACCTTTATTTAATAAGCGATTTAAACGTGTACCCATATATCCAATTGGAATCATAATTGCTAAACAAATTAGAGCTAATTTCCAATTAATCACAAATAAGATAACTGTGCTGAGAGTAAAATAAATAATATTTTCAACAAATAATCTTAGTCCAAATGCAATTGTTTGCCATATATTTTCCACATCTTCATTAATCCTTGAAAGTAATTCACCAGTATTCATTGAGTCAAAATACTTAAACTCAAAGCTTTGAATATGCTTGAACATATCATTTTTAATATCTTCATGTACTTTCGAGCTTACTAAATCATACAGATATTCTTTTACATAACCAAAAATAGATTTAATAATTGTGACACCAATAATCCCCCCAATTACTGGAAGAACGACTGATGATTTTCCTTTTGTAATTCCATCATCAATTAAAATCATTTGTAAATACGGAATTAAATGATCTACACCAATAACCAAGACCATTGAAATTGAACCAATAATAAATGTTAGCTTATGTCTATAGACATATTTTAATATTCGAGACACTCTTTTACCTCCTTTGTATCAATCAACCTATCTCTACGCAACCCTCCACTTTTTTTGACAACAAAAAGCCATGGGATAATTTTCCATACCCCATGGCCATAAAGAAACGTTTCGACCAAAAACGAACAAAAATGTTTCGTTCTTTTTGGCACAAAAAAGCCATGGGGAATATAAACCCATGGCTAGATCGTCAATTGAAATCTAAATTTCAACGTGGTCCGTCCTGCGTAGAGATAGGGTTCATAATCAGTATGAAATTATTTGTTGCTGTCGCGTTTAATTTTCTTACAATCATCATGTTAACCTACCTCCTTCTTATTTGATAATCTTATCATATACGAGTACAGTTTAAAATGTCAAACTATTTTTAATAAATTTAAAATTTAATTTTAAATATTACAGCTTCATACGGTCTCAAGCTTAGCTTCTCAATCGTTAAACTTGAATCTTTGTAATTACTTAATAATATACTTACTTCATCATAACGAGCATTATAACTAAATGTTGATTCATCTTTCGTAAAATTTGCAACAATTAACAGTTTTTCATCTTGGTCCTGGCGTAAATACGCAAATATTTTTTCATCCTTTTCAGCAAGCATTTCAAATGAACCATAAACAATAGCAGGAATTTCTTTTCTCAATTGAATTAATTGACGATAATGATGAAAAATTGAATCTGGATCGTTTATCGATTTCTCAACATTAATATTCGTATAATTTGGATTTACTGTTAACCAAGGATTTCCACTCGTAAAACCACCATGCTGATCCCCATTCCACTGCATTGGGGTGCGAGCATTATCTCTACCTTTTGTATAAATTGATTCCATTATTTCTTCATGCTTGTACCCATTTGAAATTCGTTCGTTATACATATTCTTCGTTTCAATATCGTCATATTCCTCAATACTTTTAAAACGAATATTTGTCATTCCAATTTCTTCACCTTGATAAATATAAGGTGTACCTTGCATTAAATGTAGTATGGTTGCAAGCATTTTTGCGCTTTCAATTCGATATTCCTCATCATTACCCCATCTTGAAACAATTCGTGGTAAATCGTGATTATTCCAAAATAAGCTATTCCAAGCCTTCCCATCAAGCTGTGTTTGCCATTTATTAAATACTTCTTTAAGCTCCAATAAATTCAATGGCTTTAAATCCCACTTTTCTTTTCCTTCTTGTTGATCTAGACTTATATGCTCAAATTGAAAGATCATACTTAATTCATTTCGAGCTGGATCCGAATAAAGCTTTGCAATTTCAGGTGTTGCTCCCCAAGTTTCACCAACTGTTAATACGTCACGATTTCCAAACGTTTTTTGATTCATCTCTTGTAAATAATCGTGTAGCTTCGGTCCGTTTGCAGTAATCTCTTGGTCAGGAAGCTTCCCGATTAAATCAATTACATCCATACGGAACCCGCCAATACCTTTATCAAGCCAAAAATTCATCATATTATATACTTCATCATGTACTTTTGGATTCTCCCAATTTAAGTCAGGCTGCCTTTTACTAAATAAATGTAAGAAGTATTGACCGGTTTGTTCATCAAATTTCCAAGCACTACCACTGAATACAGAAGGAAGATCATTTGGTTCACTTCCGTTTACAGGATTTCTCCATACATAATAATCTCGATAAGGATTATCTTTACTTTTTCGTGATTCAATGAACCATGGATGCTCATCGGAAGTATGGTTTACGACCAAATCCATTACTATTTTAATTCCATTTTTATTTGCTTCAGAAATTAAATGATCCATATCTTCCATCGTACCGAACTCTTCCATAATGTCACAATAGTCGCTAATATCGTAACCGTTATCATCATTAGGAGATTTATATACAGGACTCAACCAAATTACATCTATACCTAATAGCTTTAAATAATCAAGCTTCTCAATAATTCCTTTAATATCGCCGATTCCATCAGCATTACTATCCATAAAACTTCTAGGATAAATTTGATATACTACGCTATTATGCCACCATTTTTTCTCCATTTTAATTGCCTCCTAGATTATGTATCAATTTAAATCTTAAAAACTCTATTTCATTCTAGTTAAAACCTGTTTGTCCAAAACTTTTTGAACAAGTAATTTAAAATATAAAACATAGGTCAAAAAAGATTAAAACAATTACGGTAAGTGAAATTCCAAAGAATTGAATCCTTTTCCGAAACTTGTGCAACCGTGTGCATTTTTTCTGTTAAGAATAATAGCTAATTTTTAGTAGCCTGGTCCACACTCTTTTTAACCGCTTACATTTACTATTTTAACAAGATTGATTCGTAATGCAACCATTTACATTTTTTAAATAGATTTCGAACTCCTTAGATAAATTTTCCAGATAAGAAATTAATCTATTTTTTATTAATTTGAAATTTTTATTAGATAGGACAAGCCATCTCTACATAGTATATAAAGCTACGGACTTTTAAATAATGTTGGGGGGAAAAAATTGTTTAAGCGTTGTTTTATTTTTTTCTTAGTACTTCTTTTATTTTTGAGCACTTCTTTTGTTCGGTCTTATGCAGAAACGAAACCAGTTTCTCAATTTATCATTATTAACAAATCGATTAATAGATTAGCATTTTATGAAGATGGTAAATTAGTAAAAGTTTTTAAAGTTGCTACTGGTAAGAGCCAAGATTTAACTCCTGAAGGGAAGTTTAAAATCGTCGTTAAAATTGTAAACCGTCCTTACTATAAGGAAAATATTCCTGGTGGTGACCCGAATAACCCTCTTGGAAACAGGTGGTTAGGTTTAAATGCAAGAGGGACATGGGGTACAACCTATGCAATCCACGGAAATAACAACCCAAGTTCGATCGGAACTTACGCTAGTCACGGTTGTGTACGGATGTATGATGAGGAAGTAGAGTGGTTATTCGATCGTGTTCAAAAAGGTGCCACTGTTTTAATCACATCTTCTAACCAGTCATTCCAAGACATCGCCGTTGCAAATCATTTATTTGATGAAGATTCAGGAAGTGTCGTTGTAACAAAGCCAACTGATATTCCTACTAGTTTACAGCTTGGAAGCGTGGGTTCAGAAGTTGAATGGCTACAGGATACTTTAACAAAACTAGGCTACTCAACAAACGGAGTTGACGGCTATTTTGCTAAAGGTACAGATGAAGCAGTAAAGGCATTCCAAATAGATAATGGATTAACTGCTGATGGTGTTGTTGGCGCAGGTACAAAAAAGATATTAATAGACAAACTCCAAGAAAAAACCCGTGAGTCATTATCCGCTTATTTTTATACGTATACAATAAAGAAAAATATTAATGTACTTGGGGAAGATCGATTTGATAGTACTTTAAATGGGGTTCAAAAATTATATTACTAAGCAACAGTAAAAGCCATTAGCTACTGACTAATGGCTTGTTTTTTTGCGGTGCCAAACGTTTATCAAGAAATAATACTGGTTTATCATCAAAATTTGGCGTTTATCAATAAAAAACCATACTTTATCAATAAAGTTCACAGCTTATCAACAAAGTACACAAAGTGTTCGTATTTTCAACCACAAACAAAAAGCTGTTGAATGAATCAACAGCACTTCTACATGATTATTTCGTTAAATATAAATACAATAATTTCATCGTATTATCCATCGCACTATAATGAGTTCTTTCCATACCGTGAGAAGCATGCACACCTGGTCCAATAAGCGCTCCACGAATATCCTGACCTCCACGTAATGCAGCAACTGTATCAGATCCATACATTGGATAAATATCGACCGCATAGCTAAGCTCATTTTCTTTCGCTAAATTGACTAAATCAGTTGTTATGTTGAAGTCATATGGTCCTCCAGAGTCTTTTGCACAAATAGAAACATCATATTCAGTACAGCTTAAATCATCACCAATACAGCCCATATCGACTGAGATTAATTCAGTAATATCAGATGGAATATAAGATGATCCATGACCAACTTCTTCATATGTTGAAATAAATAATTTCGTTGTATATGTAGGAACAATGTTTTCCCTTTTAAATAATTCAAGTAAACCAATTAAACAAGCAACACTTGCTTTATCGTCAATAAATCTCGATTTAATGAATCCGCTATCAGTAATAGTCGTTTTTGGGTCGAAGAAAATGAAATCTCCTGGGCAAATTCCAAGATTTAATACGTCCTCTTTTGACTTAACACATTCATCAATGCGAACTTCCATGTTTTCTGGATCGCGTTTTTTTGTTTTACTATCTTCAAATACGTGAATCGATGGACTAGTAGATAAAAATGTACCTGTATATATCTTTCCATCACGAGTTCTAATTTGACAATATTCACTATCAAGAGTTGGTACGATTGGCCCACCAATAATAGTGAATTTTAAAGTACCTTTACTTGTAATTGACCGAACCATCGCCCCTAATGTATCAACATGTGCAGATAATCCGATGACTTGCTCATTGCTTTTCCCTGGAATAGTAATGACTCCGCAACCTTTATTAGTTGTTTCGAACTCGTAACCAAGACTATTTGACCAAGACTGGATTAACTCCATAATTTCAAAACAGAAACCACTTGGACTATTAAACTCAAGTAATTGTTTAGCGGTATTTAACACATAATCTTTATCAATTTTAATATTCATAGTTTTCCCCTTCAATTTTTAAATTTTCATGCAATTCTCAACGTATTTATCATACATTTATTTATGTTTGTTATCAATAATATAGGAAAATTACTATGTTGATCGTTAGAGACCATCAAATATTAAAATGATTCTAAAAAATAAACTAAATCTTATCTACTATTTTCAATGTCTAGAAAACTGTCTGAGGTTGAAGTTAAATTCCGATTTTATCTGCTTCTAAAAAGTAAGAATGTATTACACTATATTCTATTTCATATAAATTATATAGATCTTAAATCGAAACTAAGCTTAAAAACGAGGTGAAAAAGTGTATTTTTTCAAGCCCATTTCTGATGAAATTCATTTATTTCAACTAAAGTTCAATAAACAGAGTAAAACGATGAAATTCATTTTAGTTGCTATTTTTGCTTGTATTGCTGCATTTTTTCAAGCTGCAGGTGGCTTTTTACCTGTTGTAGGATTATTTTTAAGTCCACTTGCCACTGCACCTATTCTAATTTGCTCCATGTTCTCCATTACAAATGGATTAAAGTCCTATTTTCTAACAATCATGTTATTACTCATCCTACAACCAACCGAACTTATTATATTTCCGTTTACAACAGGCTTATTAGGAATTGGAATAGGCACTTCTTTTTACTTTTTTAAAAAGAGATTAAGTATCATTTTAGCTGGAGCAATTCTATTAGTGTTAGGAATCATGAATCTATTATTTATTTTTCACTTTCCTGTTTTAGGTCCAGCCTTCTCTGATTCTTTTTCAACATTAACCGTTCTAATCATATTTATTTTTTCTTTTTTTTATTGCTGGTTATGGGTTGAAATTGCTTTAATTATTTTTAAAAGGATTTCGTTTTAAAATGGATACAGGGAATCTACTTACCATTTTGAACTGTTGAACAGTGAATGGCCAATTAAACTAAACTATAAAAAGATGGAATCATTTTTAATTCCATCTTTTTATGTTTGTTATTCCTCGTTTTGTTGCATTTCCTGTTGCATCATATAGTTGCGCATTTTTTTCATATTCTCTGGTGCGTCCCATGGATCTTCTACAATCATTTCAATCATACAGAGTCTTTCGGAACATTCAATTTCTGCTTGGCTTATAGCCTGTTCAAGTTCTCCATATGTCCGAACAATTGCAGTAAACGCATTGCCTCCAAAAGCTTCAGCCAGTTTCGTATATGACCAACGTGGGATTTTATTGTATTTTTGATTTTTTGTTTTGACATTTAAATATTTTTCGATCGTATAACCATCATTGTTTAAGACGAAAATGATTGGTTTACAACCATAGTAGAGCATGGAGCTGATTTCTTGGGCCGTTAGCTGCAATGAGCCATCACCTGTAAACAGCAACACCCGTCGATCTGGCGCTGCGATACAAGCACCGAGCGTCGAGGGGGTTGCATATCCAATTGACCCCCAGCCTCCTTGTCCAATATATGTAACATTACTCGGCAGCCTTACCTCCGACATACCATTGTAGCACGTACCGATCTCAACGATCAAAATGTCGTCCTTTTTTAGCATGCGCTGTAAAATTGGATAATAGCCAGCCGCTTTCAAAGATTCATCTGTACTTAATGTGAACTGATTATAGGGAAATGACACTTTTCTTTGAAATCCAGTACCTTTGAAACCGAAATTTTGAAATGCATGAATCATATCTGTAGCAAAAACGTTCTGATAAACTGCCTCAGCGACTTTAACAAAGTCAGATTGAATATTAATAGTCACAAGTGAATTCAGTTTTGCGGTAAAGTTAGCTGTGTTAGTGTCTGCCATAACCATTCCGATGGCGATAATACAGTCTGCATTTTCTACTATACGTTGGACTTCTGAACAACCGAATGAGCCTATATACATTCCGACATAACTAGGATGAGTTTCATCGAATGCTCCTTTTCCGAACATCATAGCGGCAACAGGTATATTCATAGCTTCTGCCAGTTGTAAAACTTCAGCCTGGAGGCCAAAACGCATAGTTTTTACATCCACTAAGATAACTGGCTGGTTAGCACGTTCTAGCAGCTGACGAGCATGATCAGTCGCAACCTGTAGAGTTTTTGGATTAGACGTACGTAATGGCGCAATCGGCATTTCCCGTACTACAATCGGTTTGCTCACTAAATCATTAGCCACAACTAGGTAAACAGGTTGTTTCTTTTCTTTAGCAATGCGAATAGCAGTTGGAATTTCGATCATAGCATTCTCCGGTGTCAACACTGCAGAATAAGCCGTTATTTGCTCATACATATTACGAAAAACATCAAAATTTCCATCCATTAAAGTATGGTGCATCAGTTTGTGTTCATTTTGATCTTTTGTTGGAGGCGAACCAACAATATGGATTACAGGAATATTCTCGCTATATGACCCAGCTATCGGATTAGATGCGTTTAACTCTCCGACCCCAAAGGTTGTAATTAGTGCTGATATCCCCTTAACTCTTGCATAGCCATCTGCAGCATAACCCGAGTTTAGTTCGTTCCGTCCTTCTATAAACTGGATTCCATTATATTGCTCTAAAGTATCGAGCAGTGAAAAATTATAGTCCCCTGCAACGCCAAAAATTTCTGTAATGCCCTCAAATTTCAAACAATCGAACAAATACTGACCAACAGTTTTTTGAGCTTTTCCAGTATGAGTGACGGGACTTTCTGTTTTATTCATTTTATCCATTACACGCTCACTCCATATTCCAATTGAGTTTTCCCATTTTTTTAATACCTTTTTATTCGTCCCCTTTCATTGAACAGGCTATTCGATATTTGTTTAATAATCTATCAAGTTTAAAATCCTTTTCGAATAGTAAATGTAACAATTAAACTTCACTCCACGCTAAAAAACCACAGAAGAATCTGCGGTTTTTTAAGTTCTGTATAAACTATTAACTAGATTCATGGAACGATTTCAAAAATAGTACCTTGATTATAATCAGTCACTTTTGTAGAACCATAAACACCTAAATACATTTTTGATTGATTTAAATTCGTACCTAGCCCAACATAGTAAGCTGGTTTGGACCCAAAATTATAATCGGTTTGAATGATACTGAAATCGCTTTGTTTACCATCAGGTCTTACTTTCGTATAAGCTAAAACACCTTTAATTTCTCCTTGTGTACCTTTCCGTGCTATATCAGTAAACACCACACTACCAGACAGACTAGGTATTTCATTCCCCATATATGCTTGGACTCCTGTAAGTGCAGTTCCTTCAAATTTATTCGTTCTTGGATCTTTGTGATAATAGCAAGTTAAAGGTTGTAGACGGCTAGCTGAAAGTTCTACTGATTCATTGTAATAAGCAATTGCATTCTCTTCCAAATTTGAAGTTTCATTACATGCGTTTATGATCGAAGTAGGGAAATTACCTTCCCAGCCTCGCCAACCAAAGTTAATAAACCCTTCCAAATTAGGTTCAGCATTCATATTAGCTTGAATCAGCTGAATAACAGGTATTGGTTTATATTGAATAAATGAATAAATTGACTCAACCATATCCTGACCAACATTACCTATATATTTAATAAATTGATTAGATATTCTTTGATATGAAATACCTGTTATGTTGCGAATCCCTTTTGCTATAACTGTGAGAGTTTCTTGAATAGTTGTTGGTAGTTCATTAAAACGAGTAACAACTGGGAGATGATCGACGATTGTATTTTTTCCTACATCAATTTCAATAATTTTGCCCGCGATTTCTAAGTTGTTCTGGCTTAAGTTAAAAGGATCATAGCCTGAACCGCCATCTCCTGTCGTTAAAACAAGCTTTCCTGTTTCCGGTGAAAAGTTTAATGTATTAACACCATTATGATTCAAGAATGGTCTTCTAAATTTAAGTAATGTTCTCCGTATTTGGGGCTTGCCATTGGATTGCAAAACCCACTCCTCAACTGTATCGATATGATCATAATGATTTTCCCTATCTTCCCATTTTAAGTTTAGTGTATTTGGCTCACATGGATTAGGTTTAAACGGTTCTAAGAGTGTACCCGGACCTTGAGAATCAGCTACTGAATAATGAAGATAAAACAAACCATTATGATAAAAATAAGGATGAAATGCTAGTCCTAACAGCCCACGTTCATCATAGCCACCTGAAGCACCTAGTTTTAATACCCGTGGCCGTAAATCTAAAAATGTCCTGATTTCTCCATTTCCTATGTAAAAAATCTCCCCTAGTTGAGTTGCAATAAATAATCTTTCAATGGAATCCCCTGGAAGAAATGTTGTCTTCATTACAGTCGGCAAATTAATATTACTAACAATAGGGCGTAAACCAACCTTTGCATCTACCATCTATTCTCCACCTACTTTTATCTGTTTTCTTCTATTAAAAATATGATTAGAACAGTTTCACTAGTACCGAAATTCAATTTAAGAGGAACGCTAAAGTTAGAAAAATAGTTTCCCTTAGTTTTTATTGTTAAAATATGGTTATGTTCATTGAGCGTAAATTTCAACGAATTAGAGAGGAATGAGTATTTTTGATAACTGCAATATTTATTTTCTTATTAGCCGGTTTGGCAGAAATAGGTGGTGGATACCTTATTTGGTTATGGCTAAGAGAAGGACAATCAGCTTATTTAGGATTAATCGGGGGGATAATTTTAGCCGTTTACGGTGTCATTGCAACGTTTCAAATTTTCCCTACATTTGGTAGAGTATATGCTGCATACGGGGGCGTGTTTATCGTTCTTTCTATTTTATGGGGCTGGGGTATTGATAAAAAATCACCCGATTTATACGATTGGATCGGTGCTGCAATCTGTTTAGTCGGTGTGTCTGTCATTTTATGGGCACCTCGGAATTAAATTCCTATTCAAGCAGGATAGTACAATTGGAAATTGAACTATATAGTTAAGAAAATTAAAGCATTTTTTGATTATAGTTTAGGGAGTGGTAAAATTGGCTTTAAAAGTAGGCGATATTATTTCGTTTGAGCGAACTTTTACAGTAGAAGATGTTGAATTATTTACAAAGGTTTCTGGCGATGCAGGTGCTCATCATGTGACCCCTGATGAACAAGGTAGACTTGTCGTTCAAGGGTTATTGACAGCAACTTTACCAACCAAAATTGGTGGAGATCACAATGTACTGGCACGTTCAGTGAATTTTGACTTTTTAAGACCAGTCTTTACAGGAGATACAATTATTTGTGAAGTAACGATTGAAAAGTATGAAAAACAAGAGAATAGACTTTCGATCTTAGCCTCATTCCTATGTACGAATCAGAATGAGAAAAAAGTGTTGAGCGGAAGTTTTTCAGGAGTAATATTATAACCTCGTTTAACGGAAATCAATTTGATGTACCAATAGTTAACCGAAAAGACGATTACATGAATTTCAATTATTTCACAATGATTATACCAACACTTTGAGACTGTCTAACTAACAGTCTCTTAATTTTTAAGTTTGATATAGTGACTGTAATGCTTCATGTTCTGAATCTTTTTTTACATATATATCATATTGAGTATTCTCATCAAATTGCCTCCTATTTCTTAAATTCATCGGTACTTTCGTCTTATACTCAATGCCATTCTTTTTCAATTTACCAATAATAAGAAAATAGTTTTGGTAACCAAAAGTAGTATAAATTAACTTCCACTTTCGAATTAAATATAATTGAATGAAACTATAAAGAACAATTATTATAAATAAATAGATTACTAGATATAGCATACTAGTCCCTCCAATTAACATGTTTTATTAAGCATATTTAACTGCTACTAGTTTTTATGTATGTATTTTCGAAAATTATTATATTTATTGCAGCTTTTCTATTAGAAAAAAAAACACTCCAGTAAATGCTTACCGGAGTGTTAGATTAATTAAAAGAATCCTAGTTTACTTGGAGAATAACTAACTAGCATATTCTTTGTATTTTGGTAGTGATCCAACATCATCTTATGATTTTCACGACCTACACCTGAGTTTTTATATCCACCAAAAGCAGCATGTGCAGGATATGCATGGTAGCAGTTTACCCATACTCGACCTGCTTCTATGTTGCGACCGAATCGATAAGCAGTGTCCATATCACGAGTCCAAACACCCGCTCCTAATCCGTATAATGTATCGTTTGCAATTTCCAACGCTTCTTCTTTTGTTTTAAATGTAGTAACCGATACTACAGGACCAAAAATTTCTTCTTGGAATACTCGCATTTTATTGTTCCCTTTAAAAATCGTCGGGTTTACATAGAAACCATCTTTTAATTCTCCATCAAGAACATTACGGCTACCACCAACTAAAACTTCTGCTCCTTCATTCTTTCCAATTTCAAAATAAGATAAAATCTTATTCAATTGCTCGTGTGAAGCTTGCGAGCCGATCATTGTTTGAGGGTCTAATGGATTTCCTTGTTTAATCGCTTTAACACGTTTTACCGCGCGATCCATAAATTCTTCATAAATCGATTCGTGTATTAACGCCCTAGATGGACAAGTACATACTTCTCCTTGATTTAAAGCAAACATTGTAAATCCTTCAAGTGCTTTATCGAAGAATTCTTCATTCTCAACTACATCTTCAAAGAATATATTTGGTGATTTACCACCTAATTCTAATGTAACAGGAATTAAATTTTTTGAAGCATATTCCATAATTAAACGTCCAGTTGAAGTTTCACCAGTAAACGCAACTTTAGCAATTCGATTACTAGAAGCTAATGGTTTACCCGTTTCTAGACCAAAACCATTTACGACGTTGACAACTCCTGCTGGTAATAAATCTTGAATTAGTTCCATTAATACTAACACTGAAGTAGGAGTTTGCTCTGCTGGTTTAAGAACTACACAATTCCCTGCAGCTAAAGCAGGTGCAAGCTTCCATACAGCCATTAAGATCGGAAAATTCCATGGAATGATTTGACCTACAACTCCTAGTGGCTCCTTATAATGATAAGCAACTGTATCACCATCAAGTTCACCGAGTGATCCTTCCTGGGATCTGATACAGCCTGCAAAATAACGGAAATGGTCGATTGCTAATGGAATATCGGCTGCTAAAGTTTCACGAACAGGTTTCCCGTTTTCCCAAGTTTCAGCAACAGCAAGATATTCTTTATTCGCTTCCATACGATCAGCTATCTTATGTAAAATATTTGATCTCTCTGTGACTGACATCCTACCCCATTTTCCTTTTGCACGATGTGCAGCGTCAAGAGCTAGATCAATATCCTCAGAAGTCGATCTAGCTACCTCACAAAAGACTTGTCCAGTTACAGGCGAAACATTTCCAAAGTACTGCTCTCTTACCGGTCTTACCCATTCCCCACCAATAAAATTATCATAACGATTTTTAAACGTAATTAATGAACCAGATTTTCCAGGTGTTGCAAATACCATAATGATTCCCCCTTAATAGCTTGTCTATATAAACTATGAGATTCTACCTAAAACTATGACTAATAATCTATCTTTTATTTAATAGAAATATTTTGATTCAAATCTAATAATTAGGTAGAATGATAGAAGTGTTAAAAATCTGTTAGAAAATGAGGGGTAACTGTGCGTAAAAACTTCGTAGATATTATATATCTCCTTGTTGGATCAGCAATATTTGCAGTCGGTGTTAACTTCTTTGCAATACCGAATAAATTAGCTGAAGGTGGCTTTACCGGCATTACAATGATTACTTATTATCTTTTTAACTGGTCACCTGATGTCGTATATTTTGTTTTAAACGCTTCGTTGTTAATAGTTGGATATAGGTATTTGAAGAAGCAATTAGTTTTATATACAGTTATTTCAATTGTAGCTATTTCATTTTTCCTACGTATTACTGACGGTTACGGTGTACCAACAAGCGAGACATTATTAGGTAGTATTTTTGCTGGTGTATTAATTGGGCTAGGGTTAGGAATTGTCTTCCGCGCAGGAGGTACAACAGGTGGTTCCACTGTTCTTGCACAAATGGTCCATCAATCGTTTGGCTGGAGTATTAGTAAATCTTTACTTGCCTTTGATTTAGTTGTCGTCTTAGGAGGCTATTTTGTAATCGGTTTTGAAAAAACACTGTATACCGTCATTTCAATTTATATTGGAATTAAAGTAATGGATTATGTTATGGAAGGAATAAATCCAAAAAAAGCAATTACGATTATTTCTGACCAAGCAAATGAAATTGCACAGATCGTATCAAATGAATTGAATCGTGGGGTAACAATCTATCCAGCAAAAGGACATTTCTCAGGTTTAAGAAAAGAGTCATTATACATAATTGTGAGCAATAAGGAATTGTTTGAACTTAAAAAAATAATTCACGCAATCGACCCAAAAGCTTTTGTCGTTATTCATGATGTAAATGATGTGTTAAAGGCAAGCTAAAACGAGCTAGTTAAACAAAAAAAACAAATCACTTTAGTCATTTACCTAAAGTGATTTGTTTTTTTTTACTTACACCTCTTGTTTCCCATTTATTCCTGATTCTAAAATTTGATTTATGTTTTCTAATTCTTTTTGTAACATTACGATTTTTGTAATTTGAGCTTTCTTTTCTTCATCGGTTTCGATTTCTTCCGCACTCAATGCAGCAATTTCTAGTTGTAACCTAATTCGTTCATTTAATAAAGATTGTTGATCGTTTGTAATGCTTTGTCTACCGTTCCATTCAGCAAAAGAACCTTTGAATTCATAAAGATTACCATTTTCGATATGAATTACACGATTTGAAACTTTTTTTAGTAAATAAGGATCATGAGAAACAACTACAACGGCTCCAGGATACGCAGCTAATGCTTCTTCAATTCGTTCTCTCGTGTGAATGTCTAAATAGTTTGTTGGCTCGTCAAGAACAAGTAGATTTGAGTCTGAAAAATATAGTTTTACGAAAGCAACTCTACACTTTTCCCCCATACTTAATTGAGCAATATTTTTATAAACATCCTCTCTTCTAAAAAGGAAGCAACCCAGTATTGTCCTCGCCTCTGTTTCAGTCATATTTGGAAGAGATAAAATTTCATTTAAAATCGTAGAATCTTCATTTAACGCTTCAAGCTCTTGCATAAAATAACCTATTTTTAATTGTGGGTTATGTCGTACGGACCCATTACTTGGAATCAATAATCCCGTTAATAATTTTAAAAATGTAGATTTTCCAGAACCATTTTTACCTATTACAGCTAATCGATCTTCTCGACCTAACAGAAAGTCAACTTGGCTAAATAATGATTTTTCAGCGTATGAGAAATCTACTTTTTCAAAGGTAATCATTTGCTTTGCAGTGAACGTTTCATTTTCAAAGCTAGCTGCAATTGTCTTAACTTCTTTCGGTTTCTCTACTTTTCTTTTCTCTAATCGTTCTAAATCCTTTTCCTTAGATTTAAATCTTAATGCGTTTTTTGCAGCTTGTTTCTTGGCAAAAGGATCACGTTCACTCGCTGCATTATGCGAGCTTGTAAACCATTGTTTATATTGATTGATCGTTTCGATTAACTTTTTCTTTTCCGCTTCTTGTTTTTCATATTGAGCTTGCTGGGTTTTTCGCTCATGTTCTTTTTGAATTTTATACGCTGAATAGCCACCATTATACTTAAATGTGCCAGCATGCGTTAATTCAACTGTAACGAGCGCAACATCATCAATGAATTGTCGTTCATGTGATATAAAAAGCACACTACCTTTAAAGTTTTTTAACCACTCAGTTAACCATTGAATCGACTCCGTATCTAAATGATTTGTTGGTTCATCTAAAATTAATAGCTTAGGTTGTTTCATCATCACTTTCGCTAATTTAACTTTTGTTTTTTGTCCACCACTTAAATGACTGAACGGGATATTCCATAACTCTTTCGGTAATTGAAATTTCTTTAATACTTGATCTATTTTATTTTCAAAGTCATATCCATCTAATTCTAAATACTTACTTAAATATTCATTATATTTATCAATGTTTTTTTCATTAGATAGGTCAAGCGATAACTTTTCTAAATTCTTCTTTATTAAATAACGTTCTTGATCAAATGATTCGATTACTTCCCTTGCTGTAAGTAATTCCTGGTCTTCTTCATCTGTTAGAAGCCAACCTATATCATCTTTTGAATATTGAATTTGCAAAAACCCTTTATTAAGCGGAATATTTCCTAAAATTGCATTTATAAATGTTGATTTCCCAACTCCATTTTCACCAATTAAAGCAACTCGTTCGCCTTCTTTTAGTTCTAGATTTCCATTTTTAAAAATTGTCATTCCGTTTAACTCTATTTCAATGTTCGATGCTTTTATAATAAACATATATTTCACTCCATCCGATTTAAAAATATCCCTCTGTTTTAGCCCAGAGAAAATAAAAACACACAAGCAGTATCTGCCTGTGTGTAAATTGGATGTAATTTAATAAGCCTAGTACATACGAAAAAGTATATACAAAGTTTAGTTATTATTAAATAAACCATTTTTTTAATTGAATGGATTTACTTAATATTCATTATGGGCTCAAAAAATAGACATACTTATCCAATTTCTCTGTTATCAGGCAGAGTACTTTTTTGCTATTAATTCTTTAGCTTTAAAAGTTATCGGATATTGTACATAGTGTCTAAATTTGATGCCTCCTTAAAAATATTAATTTAATATTAGCTTACTTTTAGTATGATTTCAATCATTACTTTTATTCTTTCCAAATTAATGCCAATTCCTTACTTAGTTTTTTTCTTAATTGGCGACTTTCTAAACGCTTAAATGCTAATTGCTGTAATTTAATTTCTTCTTCAGTTTCTGGTATTGCCTCTACTACTTTATGAGGTTTTCCATCTTTTAGTGCAACAAAAGTTACAAAACATGTTGCCGCCACTCTTTTTTCACCTGAAAGAAGGTCTTCTGCAGTAGCTCGTACAAATACTTCCATTGAGCTTGAGCCTGTTAAGATGACAAATGATTCATAATAAATGCAATCACTTTCGCGAACTGGACATAGAAACTCGACTGAATCCATCGATGCGGTTACACATTCCATTCTCGAATGCTTTGTTGCTGAAATAGAAGCAATTAAGTCCATTGCTGCAAGCATCTTTCCACCGAATAATGTACCATGGTTATTTAAATCAGTTGGAAATATTCTACTACTATCAAATACTCTGGATTCTTTAACGTATCTACTGTTCATCGGTTTCTCCCTACTTTTAATTAATTGAATTATGTATTTCTCTAATTTTTTTGATTTTACCAAAGTTAAAATTCATCTTTTTTTGTCTCATGGCGAGTCTTTATTTCAAATTCAGGCTTTACCCAATTTCATCAATTCTTTCAACTTTGCTGTCTTACATGTTTAATTTCCATCGTTTTTTGCATGTAAAATTGGAAGTTTCATAAATTCCCCTAAAAAAATAAAAAGCATTTTCATCTCAAAAAAGATAAAAATGCCTTAAGATCGTTGGAAAACATAAAATAATGACAATACTTTAAATTAAGCTTTCTTTCAAAAGGCACCTCCCTATCTCTCGTAGGTCAAACAGCGTCGTTAGAATAGGCAGGTCTCCTGACTTTAGAATTTTCATCTATTACAGTGGCGGGACCGCGTTGGAATTTCACCAATCTTCCCTTTTAAGTAAATGAATTAATAAGAATTTCATTTACACCTATTCCCTACTATTTAGTTTTCATTATTTTGTCATAAAATACAAAAATAGTCAAAATATTTATTTCTTTTCCAAAAATAATAATATTCATTCATTATATCTTAATAACTTTTCTATTAAATAAAAGTAACTCACCATAGATTTGCATGTGGTTTTTCATACTAAAAAATATACTTAAAATGTTCAAAAATTGGTTTAAATACCACACTTTCCCTTACTTCTATTTATGGTATAGTAGGTTAAATTAGAAATTTTTAACAAATATAAAATCTGCAACTAAAAAATAATTACTATCGCAATCGAATGTTTGATGAAAGATTAGGAAATAAAGGGAAGGAATACAAACAAAAATTAAACAACTAACCAAACTAATTACGGATCTTTCCAACCCTTAAATTCGACCTACATATGAGGTGATTAAATTCATGTTAATTTATCGTCGTTTTTTTAAAAACTTATTTTTAATACTACTTGTATGTTTATTCGTTTCTGCATGTTCAAATCCTGACTCAAAAAAAGAAATAAGTAGTATGTCATCAAAATCGTTAAAACAAGATCAGAGGGGCTTTGTAAATAACACTGATGCTTCGGTCAAAGATCAAAAAAAGCAACCTTTCGAACAACTTGAAGCTAGTAATCGCAAATTAGTAAAAACAGCTGAATTACAGCTCGAAACAAAGAAATTTGATAAAACCATTTCAGCTCTTGAAAAATCAGTTAGTAGTTCGAGCGGCTATATCGAATCGAATCATATTAGCGGAACATCCATATTGGAAAAGTACTCTAGTAACAACTCTGAGCAATCACCATCAAGAACTGCAAATTATACAGTAAGGGTTCCATCAACAAATTTAAATGAATTTCTAAATAATTTAAATAAGATTGGAAACGTAATTTCAAAAACTGTTTCAACTGATGATATATCCAATCAATACTTTGACACAGAAACGCGTATGAAATCATTAAAAATTCAAGAAGACCGTTTATTGAATTTATTAAAAAAAGCTGGCTCTTTAAAAGACATTTTAGAAATTGAAAAGCAATTAACTGATGTTAGATACGAAATTGAAAGTTTAACAACAACTTTAAAAAGTTATGATTCAGCTGTAAACTACAGTACAATCAATCTTTTTATTAATGAAGTTTCATCGATTACTGATACAACTCCTCCAAAAACGATTGGAGACCGGATTGGTGTAACATTTAAACAAAATGTTGATGCAATCGTAAGTGGATTTAAAAATACGACAGTTTTCTTGATTGGTAATTCTCTTATGATTATTATTTGGTTTGCGATCATTGCAGTTGGTTATTTTATAACGCGGAAAGCCATAAAAAAATATCAATTATAAAACATACCTAAATAGTTTTAAGATAGCATTCTTAAGAATAGAATTTAGTTAGATAGAATAAACCTTTTACCATTTCTCAATATAAGTATCTATTTTACTAATCAGTTTAATAAGTTAGTTTAAAAAACAACTTATAGAAGGAGAACTATTATATGAGTCATCTCTTATTAAGTAGACTAGGTAATTGGAAAATACAAATTCATTGCCACGCTGGTATTCGAACTGTAGGAAATGAGAGAGAAGTTCTTTTACTTGATGAAGAACATGAAAAAATTGCACACTTTTCAATTGATTCAAAAGGAGCCTTTTTAATCCTTCAAATCCCTTGGGGTGGCTATGTGAAAATTAAAGAGGGCTATCAAACAATTGTTGTACATATTCCTTATGAAGAAGTTGCGGAAGAATAATTGTCTTTATTATTGATTTAATAACTTGAAAAAAGAGTGTGCCATTTTGATATTGGCACACTCTTTTATTATTTACGTAATGTTAAAAACTCTAATTGTCTTAAACGCACTGTGAAGAATGTAATCGGATCAAAGTAAATACTTGGATTTGATTTCATGTCATCTAAAGTACGGTTATAGTTAGAAATTGCTAATCTTATTTCATCAACTAGCTCATGAATTTGCTCAAATGGAGCATTTAAGAACATAGCTAAATCTCTTGGTAAAGTCTTTTCAAACATTTCAAATTGTAGGAAAAACTTAGTTGATAGGTCAGATGTAACATCATCGTAGTTTACATTATCAACATATTTTTGGTATTGAGCAACAAGCTTCGATTTATTTTGAGGTAATAAACCTAATAAGATTCCTGAGCTCTTTAAAATAAATTGAGATGGTGATGAGTTTAATAATATATTCATCTCATCTAATTGAGTCATACTAGTCATTCGATCTGCATCACGGCGCCAGTCATCTAATACTTTAAAGTCACACTCAAGGCTTAAATATTCATTTCCAATATACTCATTTAAAGAATTACTCATTTCTGCTAAATAGCTTTGAGTACCTTCTAGTAATACACCAGATTCTTTAATCCAATTTTGAAGTGCTTCATTTAATTTTGGTAAAGTAGTCGCTCTGACATACTCACCAATTCGTTGATTCATCTCTTCATTTACAGTTTCAAGAATAGTACTGAAATCACTATCTTCTTTAATTAAATCTTTACATTCCTTTAAAAGGCCAGGAACACTTAATTTTAAGTCATATTTTAATTCGTCTTTTAGCTCACGATATGAGTTTTTAATTGTATTTAAATGTTCCATTTCTTTATCTTTTAAAGAATGTAATAAACCGTTTAACTTTTCATCAAGAACTTCATTCCATTCAACAGTTGCACGTAACTCGTCTTCTTTTTCAACTCGTTTTTCAAGTAGGAAATTGATTAGTTTTCGAATTGCTAATAATAATTTCTCAGTTTGCTTTGAATTAGCCTCAGTTGATAGCACATTCTTCTCAATAAATAGTTCTAAGTCTTTAAACTGATCTTGATTATTATAAATAGATGAGTATGGTAATACTTTAGCACCTGGGAAGTCTACCGTAATTTTTGATTGTATTTCATTACGAACTCGTTCAATCTCTTCTTTACTATAAATCGAATCCATTTTATTTAAAATAAAGTGAATCGGCAGAGTTGGTAGTTCTTTTTGAATAGTAATTAGTAATTTACGTTCATTCTCTGTATAAGGTGCAGTAGCATTTAGTACAAATACAAGTCGATCTGCTAATTTAACAGATTGTAATAATGCTTTTGTATTAATTGTGTCTCCATCAATTCCTGGAGTGTCAATTATTGAAAGGTTATGTTTTTCTAAAAATGAATTTGGCAATTTATAGTAAACTAGTTCATCACCTTTTAACAGATTATTTTCAACTGTTGTTAAATCATAAAAATCAGAGTATTCAGCAAGCTGCGTATTTCCTTCGTTCGAGAATACAATTATTTCTGACTCATTATTTTGCTCAAATAATACAGGCATTGTCGTAGAAGATCCCATCATCTTCTCACCTAAAAGTGAGTTAACAAATGAAGATTTTCCGTTTCCAGCTGTTCCTGCTACTAGCATAGTTGTATTTTCAAATTGAGTTAATTTGTTTGTCCACCATTCAAAGCTGTCGCCAACTTCAATTTCATTAATAACAGACCATTGTAGAATGTTTTCAAATAACTCTTTTCCAATTTCAAAGCAATCAGGTGTTTGCATAAGTTGTTCAAATGCTTTCTCTGCATCAACAACTATTTGCTGATCGATACGACCCGGGAATATACGATCCCATGCTAAAGTTGCAGTTGTTGCTAAAACCGCACCTTTCAAATCAGTAATGCGCAACCAATTTGTTAAGAAACTTGGCATCATCTCTTCAAGCTGTGCTACAAAATATTCACCTTCAACTAATGCCTCGTAAGTCATTGTATAAATTAAAGGCAAACGATTCCATTTAACACCTGTTTCAACGTTGATTTGGAATAACATATCGTTAAATGTTTGTAACCAATTTACATAAACTGATTGTTCACGATAACTGTTCCATAATGCTTCTACCATTAATTCAAAATGCTCTAGATTTACTTTACTTAATGAAAGTAAAGTTTGCACGAAATAACTTGGTGCCATTTCTCTTGTTACACCATTTATGATATATTCCTTCAAAATGATAAACCATTTTAAATCTTCTGTTCGGATTGATTCGTCTGAAGCTAATGCTACAGCACTGTTCCAATCGTGGTTTTTCTCATAAAAATTACGAGCAATTTTTGTTACATTAGGATAATCAGGATCATATTTCACTGCTTCTTTAATTATACGATCTGCTTCCTCATATTTCGCAACATCAATATAAAGTGAAAATAATTGTAGGTAGATCTCAGATGTTAAAGTTCTACTTTCTGTTTTAACTTCTTTATAAAGTTTCTCTGCTGTTTCATATGAACCAATCTCATAATAAGAATCAGCTATATTTTTCTTTGCCCAATCACTTAACTGGTTTCCAACCTTTTCCCATTTGAAAACTGCAGATTCAAAATCTTTATTTTCAAAATAAACTTCACCTTGTGCAAATCGGATCGAAGAAAGATCCATCTCTTCATCTTGCTCTCTGTAAAGGTCTGCTAAAACCGCAATCGGATGATTTTCGTTATGATTTTCATTTAAATATGATTTATAAAATTCTTTTTTAATAAATTGTTGTTTTACTGCCATTTCATCACCTACTATGTATAATTAAATCTAAAAATAAGCCAAAGGAATGTGTTAATTTAATACAGCATTATTATTCTACCAAATTAGAGTAACACAAATTGTGACAATTAGATGTCATTTTCTATAGAATTTTGTTATATTTGTTACGTTACAAACAAAACATAGGAAAAATAATAACTATTTGGAGGCATTATGCTTACTTACGAAGAAAAAATTAAGATCATCGAATCATTTCCAGAATTAACTCAAAAACCTGTTTCACTTGGGCGTACAAACTTCCAATTTGAAGAAAGTTTAAAAGAAAAAAAGAACGTTGTTTTTCATTTACATCCTAATGGTAATGGATTTGTATATGCTGAAGGAATTAAAGGATATAAAACAAATGACAAAGGCATGGTAAATATAAGAGACTTTTCTGAAAACGAACTTCGCACAATTTTATCGAAGTCGATTGAAAACCTTTCTGTTGAACCAATTTTTGATGAATATGAAGAAGAAGAAGTAGAAGAAATTTGGATAAATGAAAATGGACAAACTCTTATATTAGTCTCAGAAATGGACATGTGGAATGTATATGCAGGAGAAAATCTTGACGGTACCTTCAATAGTTACGGTGAAGCTTGTGAATATTTAGATGAAGAAGGTTTTCAAATAAAATAGTTCAAATTTAAGGGTTAAATAAAAGAGCTTGAAATTTCCAAGCTCTTTTTTTAATTCCTTTTTTAGTGTAGTTCTGTTTGAGATTTGCTTCCTTTTTTAGAACGATACTCGTTCCCTTTTGTGTTGTCGCCGCTCGCTGGTGCTTGGCCATGAAGTTCTGGTGCATTTTGATTTTTACTACCTTTGCTGCCATTTTTGCTTGTCATCATTCTTCCTCCTAATACCATTTATCATAAATAGATTCCCATAATAAATAAGAGATTATTCAAGGAATTTAAGCACATAATAACAAAAAAGGAGGGTTAAACATGGCAAAAGGACATACAAACAAAGGACCACAGAAAAGTTCTGTCGATCAATTTGGACATTCAGAAGAATCAGCATACTCAAAGAGCAAAAAAATGGAAGAATTTCATAAGAAAAATACCGAAAAAGAAAATTAACTTGAACACTTATTTGACTTGCTTATTTTCCTTCAACAAGTCATTATATAGGTAAGATGAAATTGGAGGAAAACTAAATTTATGAGCGAAAATAATGAAGTGAAAAATGAACAAAAAAAAGTAAGTCTTCAAGACTTAATGAGACAAAAATTAGCAAATAAAAAACAGCAAAATTCTAACTCAAATATGGGTTTAAATGCTGTTAAGGATACGACTAAAAAGAATCAAATTGCTAAGAAACCTAACAATCAACGTAAACGTATGGGTGTTTAAAAAATAATGAGGATGTCCTATTTAAGGGCATCCTCATTTTATATAGTTATACTGTTTATTAATAAAAATGCGAAGCGCAAGGCGTTGTTCGTGCAAATAATACTGTAAAATTTGCAATTAAGAAACTAGAAACTGCAAATAAACGTTGAAGTGCAAATAAAAATAGAGAATCCGCAAATAAAATTGGAAAAACTGCAATTAAAATGACCAAATCCGCAATTAAAATGACCAAATCTGCAATTAAAATGACCAAATCTGCAAAATAGAAATCCTCCACCAATATACCCCTCATTTTGCTTCTAGTCAGACTTAGATCAATAATTTTTCTCAATATAAAAAGGCCTGCCCAAGTATCAGTTTACACTAACCTTTAGGAAGGCCCCTTTTATTTTGTAAATTTTCAAATGTCTTCTAAAAGGTTTGGATTCGTTTTATTTTCACCAAATGTAAGTACTTCTTCTACAGGTTGATAAGCTTCCCCATAAAAATGTGTATCCCTATATGTATGGATCATATTATATGTTTTTTTCATCGCTTTAAAAATCATTTCTTCACTCTCGTTATTTGGTGACCAGTACAAGATTTCCATCGAATTTATTTCTTGAGTAGCAAGTGAACGTCTATTGTATCCAATTGATTGGGCATGCTCAAACCCTTCTCTTTTATAAAAACGAAGCCTTTTTTCTGTATCCGTATCTTCATAATTTACAGGTTCAACTTCTAAAATAATTGGTTTTCCCTTCTTTTTAAGCATATTAAGCAGTTTATTACCAAGTCCTTGACCGCGTGCATCTTTAGAAACAAATAAGTAATCTATAAATACAAAGTCTTCCAGTTCAACATACATCAACACATGATGAGGTCCTTCTTCTTTATGATAAATATTTGAACGCTCTTTTAATAATGTTTCCATGTGCTCTTTTGATTTCATTTCTTCAACAGGAAAATACTGATTCAGTTTTTCATACCAATGCATCCAAAATCTCCTTTTCATACATGCTGTTTTAAAGGAAGTATTTGAAGTATTTAACATTTTCATGCAAGTAAAGTATTAATTATTAAAAAGATCATGTAAAAACTTTCCACTACTTCAAAATAATCTTTTCCCCTTTCTTAAGTGACTACCCTGTAAACATTTTAATAGCCCCTTAAATTCAATCATTAGATAACCCAAGCAAGTATGTATTACCAGTTTTGAAAGATTTTATACTACTTTTTCATTACTAGTTTTCTTTTTACTTTTCTAACAATCCTTCAAAAATTCAATAACTTCATTTCCACTTCACAATTATTAAGCAATAGATTAATTTATTTAATACTTAAATTAACTTATTGAATTAAATTATAAAAAAATATAAATAATTTTAAAGTTTTTGTTTGAAAATTTAAATATATGGTGTATTATATGATTAAATAAAAGAAAGGAGAATTGTATGGCGTATCCTTTACTTACAAATTGTCCTGTTTGCCAGAAGACGCTTAAAATTACTAAGCTACAGTGTAACCATTGCCACACAACGGTTGAAAATGAATTTGAAGTTTCGAAACTAGCGGCTCTTGGCCAGGAACAGCTTCATTTTATTGAGATTTTTCTTAAATGCCGAGGTAATATTAAAGAGGTCGAAAAGGAGCTAGGAATTTCCTATCCGACTGTGAGAGGAAAATTAGATGAAATTATCTCAGCTCTAGGCTACTCCTCTCAAAAGAAACCAGAAGTAGATAAAACAAAAATTGTAACATTATTAGAAAAAGGCGAAATTACGGCAGAGAAGGCCATTCAATTATTAAAAGAGGGGGAATTATAATGGATGAAATTTCTAGAATCTTAACATTGGTAGAAGAAGGTAAAATTGATAAAGACAAAGCGAGTGAATTAATTAATATTTTACAAGTTAAAGATCAACCTGAGTTTGTAGAGGCAAAAAAAGAAGTACCTTATGGAAATAAAATGTTAAAGATTCGTGTGACTTCTGATGTTGGCGATAATGTAAATGTGAATTTACCAATTAATCTAGTAAAGGCTGTTTTAAAAGTAGGTACAAATATCGCTGAAAAAATACCGGAAGCAGAAAAATATGTAAAAGATATTAATGTTGACCTTCTAATTGAAGCAATCGAAAACGAATTAGTAGGACAGATCATTGATATTACTTCAGCTAATGGTGATAAAGTTTTTGTGGTTATTGAGTAGATTATGTTAAGAGTCAAGTTGAAAGTTAACGAAAAGCGTTTCTCCATCCCTGTTCCCTATTCTGTTTTAAATTTGGCTTGTTTAATTATTACATCAAAAAAGATTAATCATTTAATTAATAAAGCAATCGAAAAAGAAGGTAGTAAATTCATCTTCCCGAAAATTGAAAGAAGTGATTTGAAGCCATTGTTGCAGGGTCTTTCTAAAAATCGTGGAGTTACCCTTGTCGAAACGAAATTGAAGGATGGAACTGAGGTCGTAGTAAAACTTTAAGATCACATTTTTAGTATTTGACTTTTTGACCATCTTTTAGCACTTGAGCTCATGGTCGTTCCAACTTGAAAAGTCTAATTTCCTATAAGAAGTGGCGAAATTAGACTTTTTATAAAAAAATAGATTTTCAACAAAATCACGCATAAAAATCAAAGGAACTTTAGGAAAAGTTCCTTTTTTCAATTTTATTTTTTAGATTGGTTCATTCTATATTTTCAAGTAAATCTTTATAATTTTGTCGTAAACTTTCTTTTAAAATAATGGGCTCAATGATTTTGACTGTTTTGCCTAATTTGGCTAGATATTTAATGATAAAACCAAGTTCGTTTTGCTCATATGTACCAATTATATATGTTTTTTCAAGCTCATTTATCATTTTCATAGATGGGTAGTGTTCCTTTTGAAATAATTCGATCCCCTCTTCATTAATCAACCATTTAAATTTAACAGCGTTTTCAGATGGTTTCCAAAGCGAATGTGAATTTAACTTCGTAATTTCCTTTAATTCCTCTAACGGCTGAATATTCGTTATCTCAGCTGAAGAAATGCGATCGCAACGGAAAACACGGTACGCCATTTTATCCATATCATAAGCTTGACAATACCAGTACTCCTTTAAAACGTATATAGCAATTGGATGAATAGTACGAGAAATATTTTTATATACAATTTTAAGGACAATATTTTGAACAGCTGCCATTAATAATATTTCTAAATGTTTACATTCTTCGATTTGCACGGCATTTTGAAAAGATACTCGATTTTGCATCCGCGCTATTTCCTGCTTTTGACTTTCCGAGAGTTCATTGATAAATTTTTCATGTATTGTTCGGTAGGATACTTGAAATGGCAAATTCGAATAGCTTCCAAGTGCCTGCATAGCAAAGTAAAGCGCAATAATTTCTTGAGTATTAAAAGAAATAGGTGGGAGCTTCATTTGATTCAGTATGCGATAGCCTCCATAACGACCATATTCTGCATAAAGCGGTACGCCAATTTCCTCTAAGGAAGATACATCTCTTAAAGCTGTCATTTTGAAATCTGAAATTCCTGCATTAAATCCTGAAGTGTAAAATGCTGTTTTTGATTAATAAAGCGAAGAATTTGATTTATTCTTTCTGATTTTTTCATAAAAACACCTCTTAATGGTGCCTAAAATTGTCACCTTTAGACAGTATACTTGTAAGTGTAATCAATATTGTTTAAGAAAACAATATGAACTTATTTATAAATTGGAATACTACCAATGATCTAAATAAGGAAAAATTCACAATAACTAAAGGAGCTAATACGATGACTGTACAATTAAACTCATTTTTAATGATGGATGGAAATGCAAAGGAAGCAATTGAATTTTACAAAGAAGCTCTTGATGCAAAACTTTTATTTAGTCAAACTTTTGGAGATGCACCAGAAGACCCCAACTCCCCACTTCCAGAAAACTTAAAGGATTTAATCGTACACGCAATCTTAAAAATTGGTGAAACAAATATTATGATTGCAGATCTATTTCCCACTATGATTTATCGAAATGGGAACAATGTTAATATTTGTATTACTACTAATGAAATAGAGAAAACCAACTCTTTTTACAATTCGTTGAAGGAAGATGGCCAGGTAGTTATGCCATTGCAACAAGTCCATTTTAGTCCAGCTTATGGCATAGTAACTGACAAATACGGGATTACTTTTCAAATTTTCACGGCAAAATCAGAAGATGCAGTAAAAAGAGGACATCAAAAAGAAATTTAAGTAATTAATACCTCAATCTTTTACCTATCAAAACGTTACGTTATCTTTAAATTAGAAGGAACTTCATTCATTGCGAAGAAGTTCCTTTTCATTGTAAACTACCTCATTCGATAATCTTTCACCCTTTATTTTGATGATTAAAAAATAAGCTGATTTTCTCAAAACTAAAAATAACAAATCAATTTTTATTAAAGAATAACTAAAAATTCTATGAATAAAATGGTTTGACGGGATAATGGTGTAACATTGTTGGCAGGCATATAGATTGGTGCGCATCAGGAAATTAAGCAACTGTCGAATCTATATTGGAAAGGTGGAGTTGAATGAAAAAGAAAGCGCTTTTTTCCATTCCAATTAGTTTGCTACTAATCGCCATGATTGTCACTTCGTTTTTCTTAATTCACATGAAACCAAACACAAAAAATGTATCACAAGCACACAAATTAGCCGTTTACACAAAATCTTCTGTTGTACGAATTTTAGATTATGCAACAGTCAAATGGTCTTTCGACTTATCCGATCAGCGTGTGATTAATGTTCTTCAAAAAGATGATTACAAAACATCAGTATCCGATTTAGGATCCGGTGTCATTATTAGTTCAAATGGATACATCATCACAAATTCTCATGTGCTAGAAAGTTCACATATTATGACAGATGAAGATATTGGGACTAATGCTTTTGATATAATTGTGAATGAAGTAGCATCTGCAAACAATTGGGACTATGATCAGACTTACGATTATATGTATAAAAATACAACATATAAAGTAATCGAAAAAGGAACATCTGTCTATTTACCTGATGTAAATGAAGCAATTAAAGCAGAAGTTAAAATGAATACTTCCTTAACTAATGCAGCACAAGATGTAGCTGTATTAAAAATTGATGGAAAAGGCTTTCCAACCATCCCTCTAGGTGATTCTGATTCCCTTCAAAGTCAAGATCGAATTTGGGTGATTGGTTACCCAGCCGCAGCAGATTCTAATTTATTTTCAAATGATTCATTACTTGTCCCAACGATGAACGAAGGGCAGATTTCAGCCATTTCAAAAACAACCAAGCAAGGCACACCAGTAATACAAATCAATGCTGCTGCAACACACGGAAATAGTGGCGGACCGGTCATCGATCAGAATGGAAAAATCATCGGATTGCTCACATTTCGTGGTGACACCGTAAACGGTCAAGAAATACAAGGGTTCAATTTTGCTATCCCAGTCAATACAATTAAAAAATACATTGATTTATTAAATATACCCCATTCACGCAGTAACACTGATCGATTATTTAAAGAAGGAGCGGAGTTGTTTTGGGGTGGTTATTATAAAGATGCTCTACTAAAATTTCGTGCTGTCCAAGAAATCTATCCAAAGTACGCTGATATCAACCAATTCATCAGTGATTCTGCACAAAAATCTGATAGTAGTAAAATACTGTGGACTAATTATAAGGAGGCTTTTCTCCAATTTTATGTAATTTCTATTTTAATCATCATCGCTTTACTTATTTATACATTTACTTCTAATTCAAAACAAAATGTAAAAAATCCAACATTAACTGATCAAGATAAGGACGGTTGACTTTATTGAAAACACTGATATTCGTCATTAAAAAAAGGACTGTCAATATTTCGACAGTCCTTTTGCATTTTAATTTTTTTGTTTAAGCAAATCTCTAATCTCAGTTAATTGATTCTCTATATTGGTTAGTCGACTTTGCATATCATCAATCTCTTGTTCTGCTTTATAATTTATTGCAAAATCGATAACAGATTCATGTTTATCTCTTACTGCTTGACGGTTTTGACTCATCATAATGACTGGTGCTTGAAATGCTGCAATAAATGATAGACATAAGTTCAGCAAGATAAAAGGCGCAGAGTCAAAATGAAATGATTTCGTAAACGATAAGCTATTCCATATCATCCAGGCAGCAAGTGTACCACTAAACCATATAATAAATTTCCAACTGCCACCAAATTGCGCTATTTTATCTGCAATCCGATCAGACAATTTTGTTTTTTGTGTGTAATCACTATCTAAATGATGCAGAATTTCTGACTCATAACGATCCACAAGTCGATCAATTCGTGTTAAGTTTTCTTGGTTTAAATCAATATCAAAACCTTGTATTTTTTTTGGTTGTTTTTTAAAGTTAATTTGCTTCCAAATGTTTTGTACCATGCTTTAAAACCTCCTCTTTTATTAGAGGAAGCCATGTTTCAAAAGCTTATAAAAGGCGGACTACATTTTTATAAAGTAATCCTCCTCGGATATTCAATTGTATGACTTCCTCTGACGTCGGTAAATTATCCGACTCACCTATACTGGGACTACCCATAAAAATGTTCCACCTCACTTTTTTTAGTAAAATTACTCTTCTTATTATATGACGACTTATCCATTTGGACTATACTAATTTACCAAAAAATTGGTATATTCCTATATATATTTATTCCAAATTTTCGATATTCCTTATATAGGTCGCAAACGTGATCATAATTTTAACCACTATCATATACGATATCATACATTCACTAAATTTTTCATAAAAATGCTTGATTTTTCTATTACTTTTTAAATCTACAACATTTCCAAATTTTTATAATAAAAAGATCCTCAATCTAGAAAATCCGTAATATTCGGCAGTACTACTACTTAAACACATAAAAAAATCCCACTATTCGTTAGTCGGATTGTTCTAGTACTTTATTAACGTTTTTTAGTTTAGTAGTTACAAAGTTTTCACCAATTACTTCAATACACCAAAAGATGATTTATTAAGTTCTTCCAAAAAAATTAAGGATGTAAAAGAAATCTTAAATTTGATCGTACGCCAAGAAATATAAATCCAATCCCTAACAAAAACCATAGTGACCTCACTAACCAAACTGGCAAAAATCTTAAAAATCCACCAAGAATTAATGTTAGTATTAGACCAATGCAACCTAAAACTTCATTTCCATAAATGGTGATCTCTTCAGCATTACTTAAGTATTCTTTATTATTTTCATTTGTGTATATTCCCTGTAAGATTAGTAGTAAGCCTGCTATACACAATCCTACTCGAATTACCCAGTTAATCGACCACATAAATCCTCCTGATTGATAAAATTAACCCGCTTTTATTACTAAAAGGTTTAACGTTACTAAAATCTCTTGGATCATAAATTTTACATTTTCTTTTTGTTTATATCTATCCTAATAAGCAAATGTGGGAGAAAACACGTGCTTCTATTTTTCTGCTTTTTTAAAACTGAACCACAATAGTGGAATAATAGTCGTGAAAGCTATAAGTATATCTACAAATTTTACAGAGAAAACTGTTTTGTATTTTACTAAAGAAAGACTAATCGTAATTACAACTCCAATCATAAAGAATGGAAGTACTTTTTTTATAAGTAATTTTAATAGCCAAACATTTTTCACCAGAAAAGATGACGCAACCAGAATGTTTAAAGCAATTGTTACTAATGTAATTAATAAAATAACTAAATAAATTATGGCAAACCATTTCAAATAGGTTCGAGTTGCGTTTAAGAAACTTGCGCTACTTAATATTACTATTGAAAATACAAGCATCAATCCGGTTAATATATAAAATAGCTTATAAATTTTTCCGGTCATAGATAAATAGGTTTTCATTTTTAAATCTTTAACTCCTCAACTTTGAAATATGATTCTAAACTAAGCGTTTGACAAACCATTAAATCAGGTGAATGTCAGGATTATTAGTACTTTCATGGTAGTTGTAATAACGTTTTACTAACATTCGCCCTGAAATATGTACGGTGTTGAGGATTTTAATAAACTCTCTACACCTCCTGAATGATAAGGCATTAAACTATTAGCGGTATTTATGTCTACCCATTTTACTTCTTCAATTTCGTTCTGATCTTTAATAGTAATTTCTCCTCCAATTATTTTCGCTGAGAATGTAAACATTATACCGTGATGCCCTTGCTTATTAAAAAATGCTTCATTAATTGCATTTATATTTAATACTTCAACAACTAAACCAGTTTCTTCATTTGTCTCACGTATAACTGCCTGTTCTATGGTTTCTCCTTTTTCTACTGCTCCACCTGGTAGTGACCAAGTAGAATTTTGATTTTTAACCATTAATACTTTCTCCGCTGTTTCGTCATAAATAAAAGCATATACTACATCTACTCTCTTCATTAACAACACCTCTTGCTATTCTTCTCTATATATATATTAGCATTTTATTTCCTTAAACTATGCTCTCTAAAAGTATAATAGGAACTAATATTATCGTATATATTTTTTAACCTGTTAACGTGTGTGAAACACAGTACATATTTTTCCTACTACAAACTTTTCATGATATTGGATAATTCGTTAAATACTTGTTATTTCCTTTTTGGAACAACTCTGCAATTTACTTCAATACAAAACAATATACAATACACCTATTGTCAAATGGTTAAATTAATGGTAGGATTGGTTCTATCAAAATAAATTTTAATGAGGTGAGGATAACAATGAAAACAAAAAATTATATGTCTTATCCTCATATTACTATTTAGTTATTTTTTTATGAATACATTAGATCAAGCTCTGAGGGTAGGATTCACTCTCAGGGCTTTTATATTTTTAGGCAAATGATCGTTTAATCGTTCTTGCCGACCTATTTTATGACAGCCACTTACTGAGTGGCTGTTATTTTTTTGGAAAAAAATTACTCAAGACAACAATACTAGTAAGGATTTAATCGTTTGTCTTACAAATTAATTTGAAATCTATTAGGGGGAATATGTATTGAAATTGATTTACTTAGATTGGAATTTTTGTCATGGAAAATTTCAAACAGTGCCTGTTTATGTTTAAGCAGGCTAATACATGGAGATTAGGTGTCAACTCGTTTTATCGTTACTTTGCTCCAAAGGATAAAGGGCCCCCATCTCGAGGAAAGGTTTCCGTTATTCACTGCTTTCCAAATATGAAAGGATGATGCTTTATTAAAAGACTCGCTCAATATTTTCGCTCATTACAATCAGGACAATCATCTTACGGTATGATTTATGAAGACCCAATCTATTGGAATAATGATGTTGCTTATTACATTGAAAAGACACATAAACTCACACCGGATAAGCCATGTATCACCATAAAAATTCCTTTTGATCGTCTTGGCTTAGATGAAAAGATGGATCAAGTTGTTCTCGCAGATTTTGCTTTAAGAGAATGGGTTGATCAAATTAATACATTAAATGAATTGATCTATAACCGCTCACGAACCGATAAAGAAAATGGTGCATTTTATTGTTTTCGTCCAACCAATGTGCTGTTGAAACGCAATGTATCCTTTGTCGAAGTCATCTCGGAAAAATGGTATTTATGCATAATGATTACAGTACAACTTCCATTCAAGGATAATAATAAAGCTATGCGAATGCTATGCAAAATGCTTCCAAAAGAAGTGGAGAAGTTTATTACAAGTTTTGATCTCATAAAATTAAATACTGCCTTGAAATTGGTAAAAAAACAACATATGATTCGCGAATGGCTAAAAACCAATGGTTATTGTGCATTTATTGGAAATGGTAGCATTTTGCCAAGAAATAAAGAAAAAAATGGTCCACTAGAGGGTGCTTTGCCTTTTACATCCCCAGAAGATGTTGAAGTTGAAATTTATGGTATGCGCGGAATGGGTATAAAACGTGGTGTCACTGTCATCACCGGTGGTGGTTATTCGGGTAAAAGTACAATGTTGGACGCACTAAATTCTGGGATTTACAACCATATTATAGGAGACGGACGAGAATTTGTAGTTACAGATCAAAGTGCAATGGAAATTTCTGCAGAGGAAGGCCGTTCCATAAAAAATATCAATATTACACCGTTCATAAAGTGGATCCCAAATAGCTCGGCAGAACAGTTTTCTACTGACTATGCCTCTGGTTCTACATCTCAAGCTGCAAATATTATGGAAGCAATCAATTATGGATGTAAGCTTCTTCTTATTGATGAAGATAGAAGTGCGACCAACTTTATGATTCAAGACATCAAAATGCGTTCATTAATTAAGCATGAGCCGATTACACCTTTTACGGAACGTGTTAGGGAACTTTATGAGGCTGCTGGCGTATCTTCTGTTCTTGTTATTGGTGGAAGCGGGGAATTTTTATCCGTAGCCGATCAAATTATCTTAATGGATAACTTTGTGCCAAAAAACGTAACGCAAGAAGCAAAAAATTTATGTGAAAATGACAAACCACATGAACGTATCCCCCATACAAACTGGGAGAGAGAAAGAAAAATAAACACCGATCACTTTTCGAGCTATCCACAAGGTAGCGGTACAGAAAAGCTGATTGTTTCAACGATGGGATACATGATGATAGGCGATGAACAAATTGATATCAGAGGACTATACAATATCACATCACACGCCCAGCTTGCAGCTATTGCCTTTTTAATTCGAAAAATAGCCATAAATAAACAAGATCGCCACATCTTACTTCATGAAAAGATCAAAAAAGCTCTCGAAGACATGGAAAGAGATGGAGTGGATATTGTATTTTCTTCCTTTTTTCCTGGTTTCGAAAGATGGCTTGAATTACCTAGAATTAATGAAGTATTATCTGTCATAAACCGAATGAAACATTTAACTTTTATTCAGCCAGAGCCATCTGAACAACTCTAAGCATGTCATAATTATTTGATTGTCTTATAGGAACTTAGAAAACTATCAAACTAAAAAAAGATATATGATAAATAAAGAACCCGTTTTGATCAATTTTCATCAAAACGGGTTTTTATAATTTAACGCTAGAGCTTGTGTACTTCGTTGATAGGCTTGTGATTTGTGCATAAAGTGGAGGTTTTTGTTCATATTGTTGTGTGTTTTGTGCATAAAGTACGGAGATTTGTTCATAAGCAGTTGGTTTTGTGCATAAGGCGTCTGCTCTATTTTGAAAAGGCCCTTCCATGTCTAAATCGTGCTCAATCAATGAATGCACTTCTATCAATTCATCATTTAGTTTAAAAAAATTCGATATTTTCTTTTTTAAACCCTTAATTTCTAGTGCAAAAAAGAGAATGATTTAATAAAATCATTCTCTGTAAGTCTCTTATTAATTTGTTTGCTCCGCATACTTTTTGAAATTGTCTAGAATAGATTGCCATCCTTGTTTTTGAAACTCAGGTGGATTCGTTGTTTCAGGATCGAATGTTTCAATTACTTCTGTTTGGTTTTCTTTTTCTCTAAAGGTGATATCTACTTTTCTTCCATCACCTAGCGTATAGGAAATGAGTTCATGCGTTTTTACATCATCATAGATTCCTCCAAAATCGAAACCAAAACTGCCATCCTTTGCTTCCATTCTTGAACAGAATTCTCCTCCAACTCGTAAATCATTCTCAGCCTTTGGTGTGTGCCAGTCCTCTGAAGGAGTGTTCCATTTTTTGATATGTGTTGGTTCTGTCCAAAATTCCCAAACTTTTTCTACTGGTGCATTAATAGTTGTTTCAACTGTTACTTTTTTAGTTGTATCCATTTTATTACCTGCCTCTCTTTGATATAAAAAAATTTAAAGAAAACTTCCACTTGTCAGGCCTATTGTATAAGCTTTCTGAAAGTCACAATTTCTTAATCCCCTAACGAGTTAAGTATAACCAATTAGTAACGGAAATAGTTTAAGTACTCAGTAATTCAACTATAACTATGCAATAGTTGAATAAAATTACTCATTAATACCTCTCTTTATGTAATTAATACCTATAAAAAAGAATATCAAACTAATAACCAAAGGAATGAGTCCAATAGTAAATAAAACCGAACCAAATGGACCTAAACGCCAGTTATAATGTGCACCATATGGTTTAGCTACATACAAAGAATAAACTGCTGCCGTAATAAGTGTCATACCAAACAAAAGAACGCTTGATAAAATTCCTATACCGCCAATAAAAAGGTTCTTCATTTTTGTTTCTCCCTGACATTATGTATAATTTATTAAATTCGAGTTGGAGAAGAGGAATCCTCTTTATTAAACTATATTATCAATTAGTGCAAAAAAATAGATTACCTTTGTACGATCATTGTATACCTAACGCAATGCGTTTAGTTTCAAAAGTAGATTTTATGGATTTCGATTCTCCGATGACACATTTTTATTCCCAAGTTTGTGTTCGATAACCTTTAACAAAATTCCAATGGCCAGTCCAAGTAAGATGAAGCTCATAAATAATAAAGTTAATAATGAAGCGTTCTTTGACAAAGGTTCGATATGGGTTCGAGTAACGTAATAATTTGTAGCAAACCTACTACTTCCAATCATAATGAAAACTGGTATTAAATAAATAACAAAGTTTTTTATTTTTTTGTTCATTCATTGACATCCTTTTGTTTTTTATATTAATAATATTAACTTAACGATTTTTAAATTTGGGGTAATCTCGTTTTACTCGTTAAAGTTCACTAACGAACCAATTAAAGCCCCTATTCCAGCAAACAGTACTGTTGATGAGCCTTTTAGAAATGAATTTTCAAAAAATGCAATATTTAATACTCCATTATAAAGAAAAATAAATAAGAAGCAGATGACAATAAAATACCATTTTGAAGTAAAGCTACGACTCAACCCATGTTCTTTCATCTTCTTTTTAAACAAATGTTGCGTGTAGTAAAAGAAAACAAAAAACAGAGCCACTATAACTGACACGATACCAATCGGAAATTCCATTTTTATAATTGCATAAATTATCATAAAAATAATTCCGGTAGTTACTAATTCAATCACTTCATACCTATTCATAAATACTCCTTCTTACCCATTAGTTTTCTATCTGTTACTTTTACAACGGTAGTTGAATTACACATTCATTAATTTAGTAATTTCAGCATATACGTATTTTGCCAAGCAGATAGGTTCTTTCTGATAATCGATTAAATCCTTACAAACAACGATTTCGCCAGTTTGTGGCATGTTTGTTTTTGTGTTACTAATACAGCATCTAATGGTTATAGGTATTTTTTACGAGTCAATTAAATTACTCTGATTGATTTAAAAGTAGTTTAGAAAATTATACCTACACACAGGTGATTTGTAACTTAGACGAATTTCCCATTTTCCATTGAAATTTGATTATCCTTAAGCATTTAAACTACCATTATGTTACATAAAAAGCCCTATAACAAAACGACAAAAAAGACAAATTCGAATTAACGAACTTGCCCTTTTATTAATTAATTTTTTCTCCAGATTTAAGTTTCCAATTAAAATAAACTTAACTTAAAATTTTTTGAGTTTAAAGATGATTATAAAATCGTATTTTTCAACGCATTGTACATATTTTCCACGTGCTCATCGACTTTGTCGCGTGACATACGTAGTCTTTCAACGGAAGATCCATATCCAATTTCTTGTTTGCCATCTTCTAATCCTTTAAAAATTCCATCTGCGAATTCATCTAAAGGTTCGCCATGAGTATGCAATCCTGCCCCGCCTAAATCTGTATTAACTGCAGGAGGAGCGATTTCAATTACTTCTACAGTTGAATCAGTTAGTTGGTGTCTCAAGCCAACTGTAAATGAGTGGAGTGCAGCTTTTGTTGCCGAATAAATTGGAGCAATTGCCAAAGGAGTAAATGCTAATCCAGATGTAACATTAATAATAGCCGCTTCTTGTTTTGTAGCAAAAAATGGAGCAAACAGCATGGAAAGGTGAATTGGAGCTTCAATATTTGTTGTGATTTCATTATTGAAATATTTCCAATCATTTTTCGCATCTGCTTTTAAGACATTAAAACGTTGTTGAATCCCTGCATTATTTACTAATACATTCACTTCTGGATAGTTATTTGTTACCCAATCAAACAATAAAGCGCGGTCTGATTCAGTGCTTAAATCACTTACATGAGTAATAAGCTCTGGGAATTTTTCTTTTGCATCTTTAAGAACATTTTCACGTCGACCTATAATAATAACTTTATTTTCTAATTTTAAAAAGCGTTCTGCAATAGCCAATCCAATACCAGTACTTCCCCCTGTAATAAGGATTGTATTTCCTGTAAGTTTCATTTTATTTCCTCTTTTCCTTACGTTTTTAAAAGGAACTTATCCCTTTTCTTGTTCAGTACGTTTTAGATAACGATTAATTTTCAAATCAATACCCTCTAATGATTTTGTCATTAACGAAATTTCTTCTAGTACTGCCTGCTTATGATTTTTCATCATTTCAAGTCGTAATTCAGTCGTTTGATCACCTACCACTACCCAATCGATATATTGCTTTATACTACTTATAGACATGTGCGTATTCTTTAAACAAATCACTGTTTCAAGAAGTAACATTTGATTTTCTGAGAACAGCCGTCTACCTGCATGATCACGTTCAATTAGTGGCAGTAAGCCCTTTTTTTCATAATATCGTAATGTAGATTCTGTAATATTAAATTTTGCTGCCGCTTCACTAATTGAACAATATTTCATAAGTTGACCTCCAAAATGTTACTTTCATCGTCGACTTGATTATCATACGACTTAAACCATAGTTTAAGTCAACAAAAGAAATAAATTGTTTATCGCTCATGAAAATCGTTTTTTTAGTATTAAGCAAATTTCTAAGTAGGTAATATGATGCTTACCGATTAACAGAGAAATAAAAAAAATGAACTTATAATTATTTATATGTATACATCATCCAAAATCCAATATCTTCAAACCCAATTCGCTTATAGATTGCACCCGCTTGAGGGTTATCATAGAACAAACACAATTCTTTCCCTTCTTGTAAAAGGGTATTACAAAGCTTGAGCATACACTTTGTTGCATATCCCTTTTTCTTATAGCTTTCTAACGTTGCTACTCCTACAACCATTGCTGACAAAGTATTTTCCGCTGCAGTTGATGCACTTGATACCATTTTTCCATCTTCCTTTATAAAAAATGAACGTGAAGTACCATCAGTCAATGTTCTACGTTTTCGTTCCACTGAAATGATCGAATCACTAAATTCAGGAACAGATGTCAATAATTCTACAAGTTCTTCTGCATCTTTGGATGATGCTTGATGCACATTTAAAAATTCACTTTGATTAGTTGAAATCAATCTTTTACACTTGGCGTAATATGTTTGTCTTTTTGTTTTAAGCTCTTTAGTTAAGTATGGCTCAATTTTTCCAGTAATCTCTTTGAGACCAGACATATACTTAAAGTCAGGATCATTCGAAATAATCTCAGCAAATTCTTTTGCATTAAATGAATCCGCTGCAAATGGGATATAGTTTTCTTGATATTTTAACAATATAGCTACTAATTCTCCATGATCGTTAAACTCTCCCCAAACCTTTTGAAATTCTTGGTCATATCCATAAGCTTCTATGTCACCAATAATAAATAAGTTTTCAGCGCTTCTAGACTTTAATAAGTTAAAACAAACCTCATGATCACTCTGATTAAGTCTTCTTATCATTGTTTTTCTCCCCCTACATAGTAAAAACAAACAAAAAATATTTTCATCATTTTACAGTAAAACGAACATATTGAAAAGGGAAAAGTTAGTATTTTCGAAACTTTTAAAAAACATTAAAATCTTGCATATCATCTTTATGATTACTAGCCTATTAATTTTTTTCCTTCACTACTTCTGGATAATATTGAAAAATAAGTTCTTCTTTCGATAAATCCTTTGGCACTCTTATAAAGCGTGAATACAACTCAGTTCCCGTTTGAAGTTTTTTATCAAATAATTCAAAGCAATCTAGGATTTCAATGAATTTCCATTCTACTGTTTCACCAAATTGATTCAAGTATTCAGTTTCATTTTTTAAAGCTTCTTTTTCACCAATTAAATAGGCTTGTTCCACAGTAGGAGCCTTTATTAGAAGAATGGTTTCCTCAAATGTATTAAGATCATCGATTTCATAATTTATTTTTTCTGGTGTAGGATTTCCAGATATTTTACATTCATATAATACTTTTACTGCAAACCATTCCCATTCTTGTGTCACTTTTTTTCGTAATCTTTTCTTCATTTTCTCTCTCCTAATTTATTAAAGTTTATCTATAGAGTATTATCATGTTTTATACAAAAAAAAGACAACATTTAGCTGCCTTTATAGTCTATTAATATTAAAATTTCACTTTATATTCATCGATGAGAAGGCCACGATCCTTGCATTTTTCTAATTTGAATAATTTGACCTGTATGATAGGCTTCATGAAGAAGTATATCCATTAGCTTCGTTGTGAAAGAATCTCTATTTAGTTCTTCATCCGTAATATTATTTAATCGTTGTCTTAAACTTAATTGGGCATTTTCCAAACGTTCAAATACTTTTTCCCATTCGTTTTTATGATTAGACTGTTCAGTAAAGTTAAAGGTTTCATCACCATCTAGTTTTTTTGTCCATTCTCTACCTTCTAAGTTTGCTACTAACCTCTCTTTATAATAAAGCAGATGATTAACGTTTTCCCAGATTGATTTCGTTGCTTCTCCAGTAGGTTTCCAGTTAGCTTGTTCAGCACTAATTCCTTCGATTGAATCTTTTAATGGAGCAAACCAACTTTCCTGATCATACGTTTTGTCTAATACATTTAAAATTAATTCTTTTCGATTCAAAATCTACTCCTCCTTAAACTCGATTAATTTAAGAAAATTACTTCTGTAAAGTCACTTTAACCACTGTTAATTTATTCAACATAGAGTAGCCTTTTCCTTTTCTTATCTCGATTTTATAAAGATATTTGTATTTTGTATCAACTTTTTCTTTAAATATAAAAAAGAACCAAAACGATGACTCTTTTCATGACTATTCAAAACATTAGTTCTAATATAGATCTATAAATTCAAAAATGAATAAAACTAAAAAAAGAGCAGACACCAAACCAATTTTTTGAATCTTGGTTCTTTTTCGAAACCATTTCCATCTATTATTCTCTTCGTTAACATTTCCAAATTGAAAATACATCAAATAATCAATTGTACTCAACAATAAAGCCCCTAAAATAATCCATAAAATATGTGACATTTAATTTCTCCCTTAATATAAATAGTTTCTAACTCTTACTTAATTATACTTCAACGATTATTACTTGTAATTTGGGGGAATTTCATGGTTTTTCAAAAAAAAACACTTCTACAAATATAAAAAAGACGATAAATTCATCAATTTATCGTCAGAACAAGATCATTTAATAGTTGAAGAATAAACCTCATATCCTCTTCCAATATCTTTTACACTATGAGAATCCGAACCATACATAAATGAGATATTTAATGAATTTGCAATTTCAACTACGTGTTTTGGTGGATAGGTTTCACCACAATATTCTTTAAATAGTCCCGCTGTATTATAGTCTAAAATATAGTTTTTTTCTTTTACTAGTTTTAATACTTCAATTTGTTTATTTATTATTTTTTCGGTATCTTCACACTTTAAAAATTGCATAAACTTATTACATAAAGTCATATGTCCGATTCGTGTTGGTTTAAGTGGGCCTAAATCATCTAAAATCGATTGTTTCACAGTATCGTAGTAAGCAAGTTGAAACGCTTCTACACTACCATAGTAATTTACTAAGCCACTCAGTGTGTCTTCAGCTTTATAATCTATACAATGCCAACCATCTTTCCCTTCCAAATAATGAACAGATAATAGACCCGTATCACAATATTTACCGTATTCTTTTAAAAATTGTTTAAACCATACCGATTCGCTAGGTAAATAATCGTATTCAAAGCCGATTTTGATTCGAATTCGATCTTTGTATTGATCTCTTACTTTATTCATTTCCTTAATATAATCGTCTACATCATTTTCAGACATTGAAAGTGATGCAACTGCTTCATCTGGCTTTAAAACATTTTGAAATGATGACGGTATTGGAGTATGCTCGGTGATATGGTATTCATCGAAACCAAGTTCAATAGCTTTCTCAATCATTAATTGTACATCGTCTCCACTTCCGTGTGGACAATATTGTGTATGAGTGTGTCCATCAATCTTCAAGATTTTACTTTCTCCTTTCTGTTGATTAAACTATTGTTTATTTCTTCAAGTTTTATTCCCTTTTCTACCATTAAGACCATTGTGTGATAGACAAGATCACTAATCTCATAAATTAATTCCTCTGTTCCCTCATTTTTAGCTCCGATGATCACTTCACTTGTTTCTTCACCTATTTTTTTCAATATCTTATCAATTCCTTGATTAAATAAATATGTAGTGTAAGATCCTTCAATTGGATTCTTTTTTCGATCAAGAATTGTTTCATAGAGATTTGGTAAATAAGATGGCACTTCATTTTTTACATCATTCTCTTCATTTAATGATAATTTTTCTGAAAAACAACTATAGTTTCCTGTGTGGCATGCAACGCCTACTTGCTCAACTTGCAGTAAAATTGAATCTTGGTCGCAGTCATACGATACTGATTTTACATATTGTAAGTTCCCTGACGTTTCACCTTTTTTCCATATTTCTTGGCGACTCCTACTATAAAAGGTTGCAAATCCTGTTTCAATTGTGAGATTAATTGATTCATAATTCATATACGCTAGCATTAATACTTCCTTTGTATCTACATCTTGAACGATTGCTGGTACTAATCCTTGTTCATTAAATCGAATCTTTTCTATATCAAACATGTTTGCTCCTCCTATAGTCGAACTGGAATATTTTTTTCATTTAAATAATTTTTCAAGTCGTTAATTTCGATTTCTCCAAAATGGAAGACTGAGGCAGCTAATACACCATCCACATTTGCGTATTCAATCGCGTCGTAAAAATGTTCTAATTTACCCGCTCCTCCAGATGCGATCACGGGTACATTCACTGCATTTGTCACTTTTTGAAGCAATCCGATATCAAATCCTCTTTTCATACCATCTTCATCAATACTATTTAGAACAATTTCACCCGCTCCGAGTTCTACACCCTTCTTAGCCCATTCAATCGCGTCCCACTCTGTTTCTTTGCGCCCGCCATTTATAAACACTTTATATTGACCATCACTATTTAACTTTGCATCAATTGAAAGGACAACACATTGTGAACCAAAGCGTTCTGAAGCTTCTTTGATTAAATTCGGATTTACGATTGCAGCAGAATTAACGGATACTTTATCTGCACCATTTCTTAAAAGTTTAGTAAAATCCTCTATTGAGCGAACCCCACCACCAACGCTAAAAGGAATGCGTAATTCTTTTGCTACCTCTGAAACAAATTGCAATGATATATCTCTTTCTTCATTTGATGCTGTAATATCATAAAATACTAATTCATCAGCACCATTTTCACTATAATATTTTCCAAGTTTAGTAGGTGAATCAACATCTTGAATGCTTGAAAATTGTTTTCCTTTTACGACACGTCCATTTCGAACATCTAAGCACGGTATAATTCTTCTTGCAAGCATTTAAGTGCCTCCTCTACAGTAAATTTTCCTTCATACAATGCTTTACCAGAGATCGCACCATAAATATTTAATTGACTAAGTGTTTCAAGATCATTTAACGTACTTACTCCACCTGAAGCAATTATGTTTAAATTCGTTTCTTCAGCTAATCTTTTATATGCTTCAATATTTGGTCCACTTAACATGCCATCCTTTGATATGTCAGTGTATACGACTGTTTTCACACCTAGTAGTTCTAACTGCTTGCAAAATTCAAAGCTGTCTTGATTAGTAGACTCTTCCCAACCATTTATTGCGACATAACTATTTTTTGCATCTACGCCTACAATGATTCGATCTCCGTATGTAGAGATAGCTTGTTCTAATAGCTGTCTATCTTTCATCGCAGCTGTTCCTAAAATAACACGTTCAACTCCTAGTTCTAACCAGAACGAAATTGATTCAAGCGATCTGATTCCTCCACCAATCTGAATTTTCAACTTCGTATTTTGAACGATTTCTTTTATAATTGAAGCATTTTTTCGTTCACCAGTTCTTGCTCCATCTAAATCAACTATATGTAATACTTTTGCGCCAAACTTTTCAAATTCTAACGCAACCTCTAAAGGTGAATTTTGATAGATTACTTGTTTATTAAAATCTCCTTGCTCAAGGCGAACACAATTACCATCCTTTAAATCAATTGCTGGATATAGAATCATATAAACACAACTCCTTAAATGCTTTTAATAGATTAAGACCTGTTTCTGCGCTTTTTTCAGGATGAAATTGCATACCGTAAATATTACCGGATTTAATGATTGCTGGTATTTTGACCCCATATTCAGAGTAAGCTAGCAGTTCATTATTTGAAGAACTAACATAAAATGAGTGTACAAAATAGACATACTCACCTTCATTTACATACTTAACAAATGATTCTTCTTTCGTAAAATTTAATTTATTCCAACCCATATGGGGCACTTTTACAATATCCGGAATTTGTTTGACTTGGCCTTGAATTAGGCCAAGACCATTCGTTCCTAAGTTTTCTTCACTAAATTCATATAGTAATTGCATTCCTAAGCAAATCCCTAAAATCGGCGTACCACTTTTTGCTTTAGACTTTATTATCTCTATTAGACTAAGACGTTCTAATTCAATCATCGCCGCTTCATATGCGCCAACCCCTGGAAGAATGATAGATGATGCTTGCTTTATCACTTCAATTTCATTACTGATCATTACTGGAAAACCAATTTCTTCACACGCTCTTTTTAAAGAGTCCAAATTACCTACACCATAATCAATAATAATATTCACTTATAACATTCCTTTCGTGGAAGGTAACTTAGACGAGGTCACTTCTACCGCTTGTTTAACTGCTCTACCGAACGCTTTAAATAAAGCTTCAATTTTGTGATGATCATTTTCCCCATATAAAACTTCCATATGGCAATTCATTCTAGCTTCAGAGCTCAGTGCCTTAAAAAATTCTTTGAAGTTTTGAGTATCAATCATTCCAATTCGCTCTCTTACTGTTCGATCATTATAAACAAGATATGGTCTATTACTAAAATCGACTACTACTCTTGCTAATGTCTCATCCATTGGAATATAGCAAGAGCCGTAACGATTAATGCCAATTTTTTCTCCTAATGCATCTACCAATGCCTTACCTAAAGCAATTCCAACATCTTCTGTTGTGTGATGATCATCAACTTCCAGATCACCTTCACAAAATACATCTAAATCGATTCCGCTATGGAATGAAAATAAAGTTAGCATATGGTCTAAAAATCCAATGCCAGTCTGAATATTACTTTCCCCATCACCATCTAAGTTTAATGTTAAACTAATTTTTGTTTCTTTTGTTTGTCTTGAAATTATTGCAGTTCTCACTTTGAATCCTCCTCAAATCGGATACTAATTGCTTTACCATGTCCAAAAAGACCTTCTTCTTCTGCTATCACTTCAATATGTTTTCTTGCTTCATTTAAAGCTTTCTTATTGTAATAAACGACCGATGTTTTCTTTTGAAAATCATTTACATTTAAAGGTGATGTAAATCTTGCAGTTCCACTTGTTGGTAAAGTATGATTCGTACCAGCAAAATAATCGCCAACTGGCTCAGGCGTGTAGTCACCTAAAAAAATAGCACCAGCGTTTTTAATATGATGAACGATTGATTCCGGGTTTTTGATCATGATTTCAAGATGTTCAGGAGCTAACTTATTAACTAGCTCAATTCCTTCTTCAATTGTTTTAACAACTAGTATTGCTCCATACTGTTCGAATGAACTTTTAATAATTTCTTTTCTTGGTTGTTCTTCTAATAAATTTGGTATTTGTTGCTGAATTTTTAGAGCAAACTCTTCTGAATTTGTAATGACAATACTAGATGCCATTTCATCATGCTCTGCTTGCGCCATTAAATCGGCAGCAATAAATCTTGGATTAGCTGTTTCATCTGCTAAAATAACAACTTCTGTTGGACCTGCGACCATATCAATTCCAACTATTCCTGAAACACTTTTCTTAGCAAGTGCAACATAAAGATTTCCAGGACCAACTATTTTGTCTACCTTTTCAATTGTTTCCGTTCCATATGCTAGTGCACCAATTGCTTGTGCTCCACCAACTTTATAGACTTTTGAAACACCAGCTAATTTCGCAGCTACTAGAATTGAAGGCTTGATTTTCCCTTCTTTATTTGGAGGAGTTATAATGACAATCTCTTTTACCCCTGCTATTTTTGCGGGAATTACATTCATTAAAACAGTAGAAGGATATGCCGCTTTACCTGCTGGAATGTACACGCCAACTCTTTCAATTGGATGAATTAATTGTTGTACATATGAATTTTTATCGTTTATTTTATAGCCATCTTGAAGTTGTTTTTCATGGTATCTTTCTATGTTCTTCTTAGCTTCAGCTAATGCAGTAACTAGTTTTTCATCAGTTTGTTCTAACGCTTCATTAAATTCTTCTTCACTTACTTCAAAGTCTTTTAGTTTGACTTCGTCGTAAATTAAAGAATATTGACGTACAGCTTCATCACCATTTTCTTTCACATTTAATAAAATTTTTTCTACGCTTTTCGTAGTCTCAACAGTAGGTAAATTAGTTCGGTTTATAATACTTTCAAGTTTATCGCTTTTTTGATTAATCGATAATATTTCCAGCATATACATTCTTTCCCTTCTTTATTTTTTCGAGAAACTCGGTAATTCGTAAGTGGTTAAATCTGTAACTTACACGATTTGAAATGACTCTAGCACTAATCGGAATCATTTCTTCTAAGATCACTAATCCATTCGCTTTTAAAGTACTCCCAGTTTCAACTAAATCAACTATGATATCTGACATTCCTACAATGGGTGCTAATTCAACTGACCCATTTAAGTAAATTAATTCTATATTTTGCCTAAACTGAAAATATTTTGAAGTAATATTTGGATACTTTGTTGCGATTCTTAAAGTTTCTTCACCTCGATCGAGTAGTGTTCCTGGAAAACCAGCTGCTGCAAAGACGCATTTTCCAAGTTCTAAATCCATTAGTTCATATACATCCTTCTCTTGTTCTAGCAAAATATCCTTTCCAACAAAACCAAGATCACAAACTCCTCGTTCTACATAAGTAGCAACATCTACTGGTTTAACTACTAAATATTTAATTTTATGTAATTCGTCTTCAAATATTAGCTTTCTAGTTTTAGAATCAATCACTTTTTGAAACCCTGCTTGATTTAATATATTTATAACCTCATCTTCAAGTCTTCCTTTTGCAACTGCAACGGTTAGCCAACTCATTGTTCATCCCTCATTTGACATGTTATCCAAGCGTTAGTATTAATCGAAAAGCCAATTGCATCAATTTCGTTTTCCGAATCTTCAGACACTAGAAGATAGCGCCCACCACTTAAAACCTCTTTATTTAGCTGATCATAATATCCTTTAAAAACAATGCCGTCATAATAATCAAATTCATTTACGATTGATAAATCAATCAGTATATTTGGGCTAATATCTTGAAACTTGATTAACTTTTCAACAGCAATTTCCATTTCTTCGTTCAAGATTAAGCTTCTCAGTACTGAATGAAGTTTTTCTCCCTTACCTTGCAAACTAAATAATTGTTTGAAAACATTTCTAGCTTGTGACGGAAGATCGATTGACTGAATAAATCGTTCTAACTCATCTATGTTTTTTAAATAAATTAGCTTTTTCAATTTTGTTTTTTGAGATTTTGTAAAGTTACATTCTTTAAATAATCCTTCAATAAAACCTGTATGGCCAATTTCTAAAATAAATGGAACATTACTTAGTAAATCAATTGCCATAATAACTACTTCAATTTCTGATGCTTCTGTAATTTGACCTAAATTTTCAATACCGAACTGCTTAATTTCATCAATTTCTACACCATTATTTCGATAAATTGTTGATTGATAAAATACTTTGCACTTCTCATCTTTTTGTGCAATCGGATAAATTTCTTTCATCAATGTACTAGTTATATCAGGCCTTAACAATAAAATTTGTTGCAGGCGAGTTAAAACGACAACTAAGTCTTCTTTTGCTAATCTTGGGTTTCGACTAGAAAATGAATCATACTCTTCAAATAGCTGTGGATGAAACGGGATATATCCCCGCTCTAGTGCATAATCTTCCATTTTTCTTTTATATCGATAATTAATTAAGGACTGCTTTAATTTCTGATCCAATCGAAATAACTCCCTTCTAGAAAAATAAAAAGGCCATACAGGTTAATGCCTGTATGGCCTTCTGGCACGACACAAGCACCTTCTTCGATACACGAATAGGGCTTGCATCTATGGTCAATTTTTGTCCATAGATTCAAACCCTGGGTGGATGATGATGTTGTAGCCCATTATTCGTGCGTGCAAAAAACATGTTCATGTCTCCTTTTTAAGTTTTATTTTTATTCATCTTAATGAATTTGGTATAAGTTGTCAATCCCTTTTGAATAATAATTTTTTTGGAAGGGTTTACATTACAAATTTTTAATTTTTGAATCTATTATACTAAAATGTATTTTCCCATACATTTTTCCTAATAATGAAGGATCATTTGATTATATCATTGAACTTTAAAACAAATTCGATTATTATCTAATTAGATAGATGTTTAATTAGTTAGTTTTATATATTGCCCTCTTGACTCTATTATTTTTTTGCCCACCAAATTAGATACATATCAAATTAGATAGAAATAAAATCATTAACAATAACAAAGGGGATCTTTAAAAATGGAGACTTCATTTATTAAACAAGAAAAACAATATTTTAAATTATTTTTAGCAGGAATTGTGAATGGGATTGGTGACCGTTTTAGTTCTGTTGCTGTGTTGGCAATGCTCTTACAAATATCAGGTTCAGGACTTGCTGTAGGTATGACATTAGCAATTCGTTTGATACCTTTTTTATTGTTTGGTCCAATCGGAGGAAGACTCGCTGATCAATTTTCTAGAAAAACAATTTTAATAACTACTGACCTGATAAGAATCTTGTTTGCACTCTCCTTCTTATTAGTTCACGGTAAAAATGATATTTGGATTGTTTATTTTAGTTCATTTGTACTTGCAGCTGGAGAAGCAATCTATGCTCCGACTAGAAAATCTGCTATTCCTCAACTAGTTAACAATGAAAATCTTGTAAAAGTGAATAGCTTAGAGCAGGTTATGATTGGAATTGTCTTAGTAATTGGTGCACTTTCAGGAGGATTAGTCTCTTCTATTTTTGGTCCGAGCGTGACATTTTGGTTTAATGCAGCATCATTTTTAGGGGCCGCTGTTATCAATTCTACAATTAAATTTCCTGATCAAAATGTGATTAAAAAATTTGAGTCTCATATAAAAGAAAATGTCTTCTCTGCTTTTAAAAAGATTATTTTCATTTCTATGCCGGTTCAAATATTAATGCTATGTGAGATTTTAATTGCATCTATTAATGGAGTTGATAATGTATTAATTAGCGTTTATGCAATTTCAGAGTATCGACTAGGAGATTTTGGAGTTGGTCTCTTTTATAGTGCTTTAGGCATTGGGCTAATATTAAGTTTTTCGGTTGCAAACCGTCTACGAAATCATTTACTTATTTCAGGTTTCGCGTGTCTATTGCTTGAAGGAATTTTTCAGCTGTTATTAAGTCGAACACATTTCGTGGTTTTTGCTCTTCTCATGTTTTGCGGCGCTGCATTTATGTCAGGTATTTGTAATGTTTGTTTTGATACGCTTCTCATGAATGAAATAGAACTCCAACATCAGGGTACAATATTTGGTCTATTAGCAACCATCACAAGCACTGTTTTAGGTATCTCTATGTTCATTTCTGGTTTAGCCCTCCAATATCTTTCTCCTCGATCGTTAGGATTGATTGGTGGAATCGCGTATATACTTATTGCTATTTCCCTTATAACTACAATTACAGTGAAAGAATATCGGAAAAAGGGTACTATTTAATTTATTTCATTGTTCACTATTTTTATTAAAATTGACAAAAAAAAACGGTCATTTAGAATAAACAAACCACCCATTTAAACGGGTGGTTTGCACTTTTGAAAGCAGTGGCTATATTGCCTCATCCCTATACTTTTCTAGTGATCGCTTTTTAAGATCTTCCCAAACAGGAGTTGAAATATTCGCTTCTTTTTGTAACTCATCAAATGTTCTATATACGGCTTCAATCTCACTAAAAGATCCCTCAATTAATTTATTCACTGAAAGTTTATGAAAAATTTTCATGCCGTAGTATCCAATTTTCCGATAATTTCGCACGACTTTCACTTGAAATGCAGGGTCAATTTTGTAACCTAATTTTTCTAAAATCATAAAACCCTCATCCATTGCAGAAATCATCTGCGTTAATGCTATCTTATTTTTTGAAATTTTTTTAAAGTCAAAGTTATTCAAGTAGTGAATTGAGTTCATCGCGACAATTGCAATGACATGACTTTTAAGCCAGCCATCAATGTTATCATTATAAATTAGTTTATACTTCGATTGCTTAAAAGCATTTTCCAAAGTAGATTTAAATGATATGTCACCATCAAGGCTTCCAATCACCATTTGTCCTCCTCCGCGAACCGAAATAATGCGACCACTTTCTTCCCGTTTCCCTCCACTCAGTTGGAACCCAAACACAATATTCTTTTTAACTTCGCTATTTTCCACTAAGAAGTTTTGCATATTAGCTGAATCAGCATTATTTCCGACAATTATAATATTATTACTATTATTTTGAGCTAGTATCGGTAAAACTGATGTGAATTGATTATATTTCATAACAACAAATATAAGGTCATAATAATCATCTTGTTCAAGTCTATTAATAACATTAACTGAGTCAACGGTATTTTTTCGTTGGAAATGATGACGAATAACAATTCCATCTTTTTTCAGTTGCTCATACCTTCTACCCCTAGCTAAAACAGTAACCTCATTCCCTGCGCGAACTAATGCGTGTGCAAGATAACTTCCCAAAACGCCAGCGCCATATATTAATATTTTCATCATCATACTCCTATTCTATCGAATCTATCGTTACTATTTTTTGAATTGTTAATGGACATTCGTTCGTTATTCAACATTTGTCTATTATCTATAAAGTTTAACAACTGTCTATAGCCGTATCAATGGATAATAAATTCGGTTTTGTTTAATAATGAACAAATTAAAATGATTTGTTTAACAAATGTTTAATAAAAAACATTTCATGCTGTTGAAAAAAGAACTTGTCAATTAAGGGGTAATATTTTTCAAAGTAAAGGAAGCTGTATGATATTGATTTCCACTACAGGATTCTCGCTTTCCATGGGGCGAGACCTGAGCCTCCTCGGCGTGCGCCTGCGGGGTCTCAGCCTTCCCGCATTTCCCATAGGAGTCGAGAACCCCTCCGTTGCAATCAACTTCTTTTAATAAAAAAAGCACACAATAAAGAACTTAATTGATGTCCTTTTCTAAGAGAAAAATAGAAAGTAATTACTCAATATCTTTGCAAATCTCAATAGATCTACTTATAAACTAATAATTTGAATCTGTTCTTCAAACGTTTAGCATCTCAATATTTTTATATTCTGAAAAAAATAAAAGCAATTACTAAAATTTGTTGGTACTTCATAAATAAACGATTACTAAAAACCTTTAATATAACATCATCAAAAGATTACCACTTAAATTCAAACATTACGCGTAGTGTGCGTTTAAATATTGACTATTTTATATTTCAACATTCTGAAAAGTTTAATAAAAAACATTTGTTTATTTTTAGACTTTTGTTCATTATAATTAATCGACTAAACCTATTTCTAAATGAAACGATATTTGAGGGAGATTTTTTATGGATAAAAGAATTAGAAAATCTAAAAAAGCGATAGAAGATGCACTAATTAGTTTAATGGCAGAGGAGGATTTTGAGAGTATTACAATAAACTCAATTGCTGAAAAAGCAGACGTTAATAGAGGGACCATTTATTTACATTACAAAGATAAATACGATTTATTAGAGCAATGTATTGAGAGAGAAATAAATGAATTATTAATTTCTTGTTTACCAGAAGGTTCCGGCGTTTATCCATCTAAAAACCCTTTACTAAGGACATTTAAATACTTAGAAAAAAATTCTTTCTTTTACCACACATTGTTAACAAATAATGGAGTTCCGACTTTTAGAAATAAATTATTAAATGTGATGAAAGATGGAATGAGAGAACAATTAAATTTAAATGAATTGAATCAAAATATGAACAAAGAATTTTTAATTCAGTTTTGGTCATCTGCAGCAATTGGCGTCATAGAGTGGTGGATCATTCAGTCAATGCCATTTAGCGCAGAAGAAATCACTGAACAGTTATGGATTTTACTCGAACGAAATCAAATTTTACCAACTATTGAATAATGGTACTGTTTACGTACTGATGTCTGAATAAAATTCTTAGGCATCAGTATTTTTTAATCGTTGGCTCTTTTAAATTTAACTGTTTTTTTTCGAACAAAAAAGAATGTCAAATTTGACATCCCTTAGTAACTCTTAAACTAGTAAGTTGCACAAGAAAATCAACAATCTGCTTTAACAGAGCTAATAAATAAGAAAGTATATATTTAATAATCATCAATCTTCAGATTCATAATCTTTCAGTTCAATCTCATTGGCAGCTTTAGTAATCATTTTCGTAATCATCTTAAACATTATGTTCATAACTATGGGAAACCTTAACATTAAATTACGTAACAATATTTTGAAGTTTGACTTTTCAATCATACCTCCAGCAGTTAAAAGTCCTATTTTTTGATTTTTCTCAACAAAATTTCTCATTTCATTTTCATAGGAGATAAAAGCCTTGTTGTAATCACCATGAGCTGCTTTAAGTTCCCCTGCTAATACATAAGCCCCGACTAGAGCTAGGCTGGTGCCTTGACCCGAAAGAGGAGACGGACAATATGCCGCATCACCTATTAATGTAATTCGACCTTTTGACCAAGTTGGCATATGAATCTGACAAATTTCATCAAAATAAAATTCTGTAGATTCCTTCAATTTTTCAAGTAATCTCGAAGTTTCCCAACCACTAAGTTCTTCAAAATCTTTATTAATTAGCTCCTTTTGTTCCTCCTGATTATTGCGGTCGAACTTAAGCGATTCTGATTTGAACAAAAACATAGCCTTTGCTTGAGCATGATCGTTTGAGCTATACATACCAACAGTTTTACCTGGTACCGTAAATAACATCTGGCTATGGTCGAGATTAAGGTAATTCTCAAGGTTAAAAATCGAGATATAACAGCCAAGTGTACGTTTAAACTGTTCTTCGACGCCCAATGTCAAGGTACGAACATTTGAATGTATCCCATCCGCTCCAATGATCAAATCGAATGTCCTTGGCTGACTATAAGTAAATTGGGCTTCTACCCCTGTTTCTGTCTCATGTATTGATGTAATAGAATCGCCCCAAATATATTCAACATTATCTTTCGTTAACTCGTACAAAATGCTACTAAGGTCCTCTCTCATAATCTCGATGTCCATCCCTTGCTGATTACCTAAACTCGCTTCGCTTAATTTACCTAGGATTTTACCCTCATCGTTCACGAAATAAACACCCTTCATACGAGTATCAGCTGTACGAACTTGATCAAGAATACCCATCCGCTTTAGTACCGAAATCGCAGCTCCACGTATATCAACACCATAACCACCTGATCGTAATGCTGGCGCACGTTCAATGACAGTTACATCAAAACCAAAACGGTGAAGCCAGTGAGCGAGTGCCGGTCCAGCAATACTCGCACCAGAAATTAGGACGCTTAACTTTTGCTTCATAATTTATTTTCTCTCCTATACTAATTTAAGTTAACAAACATAAAAGAAGTATATTCGAGGCTTTTTTACTTATGTGTCGTATTAAAAATTCGCTTATGGAGAAGTTAAGTAAAATTCTTCACTTTGTTTTATCAATCAGCTCCAAATATTGTGTATCCCCATATCCTATTGTTGGGAAAACCTCGAATAATCGTTTAAGTAATTCGGATGTAGGTAAATGTTTATTTTTTGAAATATATGTTGTGACGGCATTATTTTCTGTCTGCATTTCTAAAAATAAATCGATTGCCTGGTACATTACTGGAATTAGTTTAGTAGTTGGCTTCAAATGTTTGATCAACACTTCTTCATAAACAGAATAATAGCTACCTAAAGTAAGCTCCGTTTGGCTGACTTTAAATTCATCCTCTCTAAAGCTATTAAAAAATACTTTACCTTTATAATTAGATTGTTCAAGATACGCAAGGATCGTTAGCAGATTCATTTGACAAAACATATCTTCTCCAAACCATAAAACAATATAGTTATAGTTTTTCCTAACCAGATTATTTAAGGGCTTTATTACCATGTTGCTGTAACTTTCAACAGACACATTATGTCCTGATGCTCTTGTTTGAATAAATACCTCATCGAAAATGAATTCCGTAGTTGCATTTACACACATTGCCTCATTGAAGGGAACATAATCAGAATCTCCCATAAGTTTTTTATTACTAAACTCATCATACATTAATTGACCGTTTAAAATATTTAGTACATCTCGGTCAAATAATTCCATATTATTATTTTTTAATTGTTCAACCTCAGTTTCTCTAGATTTATTCATTCTGCTACCATCCTCACTCTGGTGAATAGTAAGCTTTGCAAATGATTGAACTGGCATTTGATTGAGTTGAAATTCTCTAGGACTAACACCAAAAACTGTTTTAAAAGCCCTACTGTAGGCTTCTTGCGAGGAATAATTATATTCAAAGGCAATATCAATTATCTTCCTATTATTTGCTAAATCCTTCGTAGATAAATAGACTCTTCTAAAAAGAATGTATCGTCTAATACTTATACCTGTTACCTGATGAAACTTAAAAGAACAATAATAAGGGGAATATCCCATATAATTAGCTAAGTCTTCTAATGAAAATTTATTTTTTATATTTTCCTCAATCCAATCAATCATCGGCTGTATATATTCATTCATTTGCATCACTCCTAAATAGAATTATAGATTACCTCAATTTTATTCTTTTGATAATTGTTGTGCTATAACATAATACTGTCCATAAATAATTTCCATTTAGGCATAAATAAGACCTTCTCATATAGAAAAAAGCCTTATTGCACAATAAAATCAACAATCTACTTTAACAGAGCCTATAAAAGTACCAGGCAACAAAAAAAACGACTAAAAAGCCGTTTTTAGCAGACACTTACCCCTTATAAATGATTATCATATAACATTTCATAGTTAAGAGATTATATCAAGTTATTCTTATCAAGATAATAAACTACTAAGATTTAATACAATCATGACTAAAGTCGAACTTCCTATTATTAGCGAACAATAAAAACTAGTTTTAGCTCTCTTTTTAGATTCTTGAACATCACTTTTTCGAAAAAAGACATAGTTTTTCAATTGCTGGAATGTTAATACTCCAAAAATAATAGGATTTGCCCATTCTTTGTATTCGGTAAACATTAAATACAATCCTAACATGAGAAGGATTATTGAAAAAACGATTTCATATTTAGTCGGTTTTCTCATCGTTTAACTCCTAAAATATGGTGATTTGCTGCATATCAAAATAGTATTTTTAGAGGAATTTCCACTGATCGTCTCTTACATTCTTTCCTTAAATGACATTATTATAGGAAGTTCAGGTGGACTAATATCAGATGGAAGATTATTAAAATCAAAAAAGCGTAAATCTTTTACTTCGCTTTCTTGTTTCTCTAATACACCAGTGTACTCGGTACATATATAAGTCGTAATTACATTGTATACTTCATCTCCATGAGGATACTTATAGTAGAATTCTTTTCCAGAAAAGATGTTAAAAAACTCAAGGTTTAATGCTGTTAAACCAGTTTCTTCTTTCAATTCTCTTTTAGCAACTTCTTCTAAATTTTCTCCTAACTCTAACGTACCACCAGGTAATCCCCAAGTATGATTGTCTTGTCTTAATTGCAATAGTACTCTTTTTTGTGAATCTAATAGTATAACGTTTGCGCCAGCCATTATGAGAGGACGACTTCCTACAATTTTTCTTAAGTCCATAATGTATCCCATTCATATTCTCCTTAAAAACGATGATCTTATATGATTCTATTAATTTGATTTAATAATTTTTGATTCTACTAAACTTACTAAAAGTTGAAACAAAAAATCGTCACTTTTTCAAATGACGATTTTTTAATGAATTAGATTGTAGAAATATTTTTCGTTAATGTTGGCTTCAAATGTAATATTAGTCCTTCATTTTCAGCAGCTGTTCCGATTGTAATTCGGATTCCATTAGGGAAAGCACGGATAATATAACCTTTTGATTCAAGATCTTTAAAGATTTCTTGGCTATTTTCAGTTGGTACGAATATAAAGTTAGCTTGAGATGGATAGAATTCTACGCCATAACTATTGAAAAATTCTTCATATTGTTCCATACCTTTTTTATTTTGTTCAACACAGTTTTTAATAAATACTTGGTCATCAAGTGCTGCTAATGCTGCAACTTGAGATAGCATTGAAGTGTTGAAAGGAAGTCTTGCGATATTTAATTCTTCAATTAATTTACTATTTGCGATACCATAACCGATTCTAAACGATGCTAGACCATATGCTTTTGAGAATGTTCTTAATACAATAAGATTATCAAATTTATTTAATAAAGAAATTGTATCAGGGAAATCTGATGCTGATACGTATTCAACGTAAGCTTCATCAACAACTACAAAAGTATTGCTTGGTACTTTTTCTAAAAATTCTGCTAGTTTACGGCTACCAATATATGTACCTGTTGGGTTATTTGGATTACAAATCCAAACAATTTTAGTATTCGTATCTACTTCTGCAAGCATTGCATCTAAATCGTGTACACCATTCACTAAAGGAACAGCTCTAACTTCAGCTCCTTCAATAACTGCATGGTGAGCATATTGTGAGAATGTTTGAGAAGCTTGTACAATATTATGTTCATTCGTTAATAAAGATCGACTAATGATTTGAATTACTTCGTCAGCACCACTTCCGAATATTAATTGATTTGGTTGTATATTTAAGAAATTTGCTAATTTCTTACTGATTTCTTCTGTTGCACCATCTGGATAGATTGCAAACTTACTAACTACATTACGTAGCTCTTCAAAAACTTTAGGGGAACATCCGAATGGATTTTCATTTGATGCAAGTTTTACTACTTTGTCTAGACCATATTCTCTCATGACTACTTCACTTGGTTTTCCTGGTGTGTATGCTTGAAGTGTCAAAATTTGCGGTTTCACGTACATGCTAATTTCTCCCTTTATTCAAATTTTTGTATAATGTTGTCAGTTTATCATATATTTAAGCTATTAATCTAGTGTTATGATTTAAGAATATTTCAAATTATCTATTTCCGATGAAGCTTAAACTTCACTCGAGACAGTAAACATTATAGCTTTCAAAATTCAAATAAAAAGTAGAATCAAAAGACTCTACTTTTCAATCCAGCTACCCATATAAGCCGGATCTTCATATTGATGTGCTTCTTTTACAACGTATAACGGTCTAAATGTATCAATCATAACTGCTAGTTCTAATGTTTCTTTTTTACCAATACTACCTTCTACTTTACCTGGATGTGGTCCATGTGGAATACCTGATGGGTGTAAAGTAATTGATTCTTGTTCAATTCCTTTTCTACTCATAAAGTTACCTTCAACATAGTAAAGTACTTCATCACTGTTTACATTACTGTGAACATATGGTGCAGGAATTGCTTCTGGGTGATAATCATACATTCTAGGAACAAATGAGCAAACTACAAAATTATGTCCTTCGAATGTTTGATGTACTGGTGGCGGCTGATGAATTCTACCCGTAATCGGTTCGAAATCTTCAATATTAAATGCCCATGGATATAAATACCCATCCCATCCTACTACATCAAAAGGATGATGTGTTAAAACATGTTTGTAAAGATTGCCTCTTGCTCTAGTTAGAACAGTAAACTCACCTTTTTCATCAAATGTTTCTAATGTTTCTGGCCCTCTAAAATCACGTTCACAAAATGGGCTATGCTCAAGCATTTGACCATATTCATTTCGATAACGCTTTGGAGTTGTTAATTGGCTATTTGACTCTACAATTAATAGCTTTGTATCATCATTAGGAACTACTTTGTAGATCGTCCCAATAGGGATCATGATATAGTCCCCTTTACGATATGTGATTGTTCCAAACATTGTTTGAACTTCACCAGAGCCGTAATGGACGAAAAACATTTCATCGCCTTCACCATTTCGATAAAAATGACGACTTTCTTCAGTTACATTAGCAACTGAGATTAATAAGTCTGCGTTTCCTAGAACATAAACTCTACCTTCTAATGCATCACCTGTACGTTCTAAATTACTAGTTCGAATATGGCGATGCTGTAATGAAGACTGTTCTTCAAATTCAATTTGAATTGATTTATAAAAAGATGTTTCACTAACTGAAGTTGGCATATGGTTATGATATAAAATTGATTGGGTGCCTGAAAATCCTTTTGTACCCATCACTTGTTCTCTATATAATGTTCCATCTTCTTTTCGAAATTGAATATGCCTTTTCTTTGGAATCTTACCTAAACTACGATAATACACAAGCTCCCCCTCACTTTCTAACAGTATTTCGTAAAGTTCCTAATCCAGTAATACTTAACTCAACTTCGTCTCCATCTTCTAGCCAACGATGCTTCTCTTCACCAAGTTCAAGAATACATCCTGTTCCGACAGTTCCTGAGCCGATGACATCACCAGGGTATAGCTTTACATTTTTTGAAGCATGAGCAATTAATTCTGGGATTGAATAATAAATTGTTGAAAAATTACCACTAGAAATAACGTTTCCATTTACTGAAGCAGTCATCCTCAAATCATAGCTTTTATCCGTTCTATATTGTTCTAATTCATCTTTTGTTACAATCCAAGGTCCAATTGAAGTTGCAAAATCTTTACCTTTAGAAGGACCTAATCCTACCTTGACTTCATGTGCTTGAATATCTCTTGCACTCCAGTCATTTAATATTGTATAGCCAAGAATGTAATCATCAGCTTCCTCAACTGAGATATCTTTTCCTTCTTTGCCAATGATACAAGCAATTTCAAGTTCAAAATCCATCTTTTTGCTATTAGCTGGAATGCTAACAAGATCATCTGGTCCAACGACTGCACGGTGATTTGTAAAATAGAAAACTGGTACTTCATACCATTCAGGTATCATTTCTAATCCTCTTCTACCGCGAGCAGTTTTAACATGCTCTTCAAAGGCATAAAAATCTCGAATACTTTGTGGTCTTGGTAATGGTGCTCGCAATTGAACAGAAGAAAGTGGAATACCTTCTCCTGTTAATTCTGCAATTTCATTTTTATATAAATCGTAGTTTTCTAGTATCGATAATAAATCAACAGGTATTCTTCCATTACTAGCTTGATTTAAATCGATTACTTGATCTTCAACTAATAATCCTGCTCGCTCTTTACCATCATATTGAAAAGTAATAAATTTCATGCCTTCACCTTTTTCTTTCAATTGCAAAAGTATCGGAAATAGCACGAGTGTATGAATGTCCAGCAAGGCGTCCTACTGGATTTAGCTTTTCGGAATTGATTTTGCCATTTTCATATAATTCATCATTTATATGAACATTAACAACTTTACCAATTACTAAACTTCCTGCGCCTTTGTTCTCACCAAAATGTAATAGCTCATGAAGCTCACATTCTAGTCCTACTAAACTTTCTTTTACTCGAGGAACTTGTACAGTTGTCCCTTCAACTTTTGTAAGTCCAACTTGTTCAAATTCATCTACACCATATGGAAAATCTACAGCAGCATTATTAACCTGCTCACAAATTTCTTCGCTTACAATATTAATAATGAATTTTTTTGTTAGTTCAATATTTTTTAAAGTGTCTTTTTTCTCGCCGTCTGTACCTCTAATCATTGGTGCAAAGCACACTAACATCGGGTCAGCACAAATCGCTGTAAAGAAACTAAAAGGTGCAACATTCGCTACACCTTCTGAGTTTACAGTTGAAACAAATGCAATCGGACGAGGCAACACTGAACCAATTAACAGTTTATAAGCATCTTGCCATGGTAAAGTATCGGGTCTAATTTCCATTGTTACAACTCCTTATAGATTTCCTCGAAGTTCTTGCTCACGCTCGATTGACTCGAATAATGCTTTGAAGTTACCATCACCGAAACCTCTTGCACCTTTACGTTGAATGATTTCAATAAATAAAGTTGGACGGTCTACGATTGGACGAGTAAAGATTTGTAATAAATACCCTTCATCATCACGGTCAACTAAAATCTTTAATTCTCTTAATTTCTCCATATCTTCATCAATTGTTCCAACGCGCTCTGATAACATATCATAATACGTATCTGGTGTTTTTAAGAATTCTACACCTAACGCTTTAAGTTTAGTAACAGTATCAACAATATCCTCAGTTAATAAAGCAATATGTTGAACACCTGGTCCATTGTTAAAGTCTAAATACTCTTGAATTTGTGATTTCTTTTTACCTTCAGCTGGCTCATTGATTGGGAATTTAATTCTGCTACCATTTGTCATAACTTTTGACATTAATGCAGAATACTCAGTGCTAATATCGTCATCATCAAAGTGGATCATTGACTGGAAGCCCATTACTTTTTCATAATAAGAAACCCACTCATCCATACTTTCAACATTTCCAACAACATGGTCAAGTGCAATTAAACCAGTTTCATTTACTGGAATTGTGAAAGCACGATCTTTAAATCCTGGTAAGAAAGGACCATTGTAGTCGCCTTTTTCGATTAATGTATGAATTGTATCGCCATATGTTCCAATTACAGCTTTTTTAACTGTACCGTGTTCATCACTAATTTCAGTTGGAGGTAAAATTTTAATCGCTCCACGGCTTACTGCACCTTGGTATGCTATTTCAATATCATCAACTACTAAAGCGATATCTTTTACGCCATCGCCATGTTTTTTAATAAACTCAGCAATTTTAGTATCTTCTTTTAAAGATCCAGTAATTACTAAACGGATTGTTCCATTTTTTAACACGTAAGAAACTTTATCACGTACTTTTGTTTCTAAACCTGAGTAAGCTACTGGTGTAAATCCAAAAGTGTTTGCAAAGAAATACGCTGTTTGTTTCGCATTACCTACATATAATTCTAAATGATGTACATCTTGTACTGGAAAAACATCATAGCTAGTATTTGCTTGTTTTAATTCATCTTGTTTCATTTTAATTTCCCCCTATAAATTACGATATTTGTAAAGAAAAAAACTATGTAAGAGCGTTAAGTAAACGCTTACAAAACAAATAAACTACATAAAAAAAAATCTTAACAAGGATGACGATTCGCCAAGAAAATCATTTTAGTATATATGAGAAATACCTTAACGAACACACAATCTTTACTACTATATTAATGGATCGACTGTTTTATGAATCGATTTCACATTTATATAGTAGTCTATAATTAATTATTTCTACACTTCTTTTTAAATTCCTTCATTAAATTTATAATTAAATAAATTTTTTGTTGTTTCTAAATTTTTTAACTATAACTTTAATTCGGTTTGTTTTTCATTAGATGATTTCCGCCCCACGCACATAAAAGATCCAAAATCGGTTTCATTGATTTTCCGTATTCATTTAATTCATATTCTACTTTTGGTGGAATTTGATCATAAGCAATACGATTAATCAGTCCATCCGCCTCTAATTCTCTTAATTGCTGCGTTAACATTTTCTGCGTTATTTTGGGCATTAATTTTCTTAATTCATTCGTTCTTTTCTTCCCAGTTTCTAAGTGACAAAGTATGATACATTTCCACTTACCACCTATTACTTCTATTGCTGCTTCAATTGGCATATTATATTCTTTCATATATCCTCCATAATTTCTAATTACTATTTAATTATAATTTAAGTTATTTTATTCAACTTATTTAGTTCTAATGAAAACTCAAAAATCCCCAAACTAGTTAGAATTCACAACTTTAGTCCTATCACTTATTTTGGAGTCAATAATAAATTGTTCATAAAATATAGCATATAAATATTTTATAGTTCAAATTTTTATTAGTTTTAAAGAATTTAAACCTAGTACGATTTGCCCGATTGACATTTCAATTTATAGGCACTTTTTAGTGCGTACTTTATTTTAAGTTTGTTATCATTCATAATAACAATATTATTTTTGTATAAAAAGGAGTGTGTCAATATGTTTATCATTCATGGAAGTTCAAGAGAAAATGGAAATACAGAGCAACTTACAAATCTAATGACAAAAGAAATGAACAAGACAGAAGTACATTTACGTCATAAAAATATTATGGCAATTAACGACCAAAGACATGAGCCATCTGGATTCCAAACAATTGATGATGATTATGAGGAAATCATAAAAGAAATGCTAGAGCATGATACGATTATTTTTTCAACTCCATTATATTGGTATGGTATGAGCGGATACATGAAAAACTTCATCGATCGTTGGTCTCAAAGTCTTCGTAATAAAGATCTACATTTCAGTGAAAAAATTAAAAATAAAAAAATGTATGTTGTCATTGTTGGTGGAGATCAGCCGAAAATAAAGGCTTTACCATTGATTTTACAATTTAAACATATCTTTGAATTTGTTGGAGCAACTTTTGAAGGATATATTATTGGCGAAGGAAGTTCACCAGGAGCAATTTTAGAAGACCATTTAGCAATTCAACAAGCGGAATTATTAAATAGTACATTAAAAAATAAGTAATTAGCATTAGAAGGAGTAAGGCATTGATTCCATTTTTACAACATAACCCAACTAAATTATGGTTTGGGAAAAATCAAATTGAACAACTAGCAAATGAAGTACGAGATTTTAATCGTATACTTGTCGTTTATGGTGGCGGAAGTATTAAAAGTAATGGTGTATACGATGATGTAATAAACCAACTAAGTAGTAAAACAATTTTTGAACTTTCTGGTGTTGAACCTAATCCGAGACTTACAACAGTCGAAAAAGGTATTCAAATTTGTCGTGATGAAGAAATTGATTTTATTTTAGCTGTGGGTGGCGGAAGTGTAATTGATTGTGTTAAAGCGATTGCAATTGGTATTCCATATGAAGGGAATGTTTGGGATATCATTACAAGAAAGTCCCAACCAACTAGTGCAACTCCTTTTGGGACTGTTTTAACATTAGCTGCAACTGGTTCGGAAATGAACTGCACATCAGTAATTTCTAATATGGAAGTAAATGAAAAAAGAGGATGGAGTAATTCGTTAGTTTTTCCTAAATTTTCAATATTAGATCCTACTTATACATTCTCTGTTCCTTTGGATCAAACAATCTATGGCATTGTTGATATTATGTCGCATGCTTTAGAGCAATATTTCCACCGTGTCAGTAATACACCGATGATTGATCGTTTTATTGAAAGTTTATTAATCACAGTGATCGAAGCTGGCGGTAAGCTTGTAAATGATTTAGAAAACTATGATTTACGTGAAACGATTATGTATGCTGGTACAACAGCCTTCAATGATACTTTATTAAATGGTACAGATGGTGGCGACTGGGCTTCTCATCAAATTGAGCATGCAGTATCTGCCATTTACGATATTCCTCACGGCGGAGGATTAGCAATCATTTTCCCTAATTGGTTAAGTCACTGTCTAGACTACGATCCGAGCAGAATTAAAATGCTTGCTACAAATGTTCTTGGAATTTCTCAAGAAGGAAAGACAACAGAACAAATTGCAGAAGAAGGAATCCAAGCTCTAAGAAGTTTTTGGAATTCAATCGGTGCTCCAAGCCGTTTAGCAGATTATCAAATTGATGACTCACGTTTAGATGAACTAGTAGAAAAATCATTTGTAAAACCTGTAGTTGGCGGCTACAAAATTTTAGATAAGGAGAGTGCTAGAGATATTTTAGTACGATCTCTTTAATGTTGAAAAGAACCTTGCATTGAGCGAGGTTCTTTTTTGTATTTGGGTGTTAGTTGATCCAATTTGTTGAGAAACATTACTTTTTTGGTTCGATTTAATGACTTTTTTGACTGATTTCAGCTTGTTTAATAGTAATACGAGGTTTATTTGCAGTTATATTGTTTTTATTTGCAGTTTCACTATTTTTATTTGCAGTTTCTCCAATTTTAATTGCACTTTCACTACTTTTATTTGCACTTTCCCCAATTTTAATTGCACTTTCACTATTTTTATTTGCACTTTCCCCAATTTTAATTGCACTTTCACTAATTTTATTTGCAGATCCAAGTTTATTTGCAGCTTCACAGAACTTATTTGCACTCTATTTAATTTTATTTGCAGGCTAAATTGATCTCTATGCTCCACTGACCATATTTACACTTCTCTAATTTCATTTCCATCCTCACTTACTTTTTTTAGATCCACATTCATATAAAAAAAAGAACCCAACAAAAGGTTCTCATCTAAAATTGCATTTCTACCCAATTTATTTCATTAATATGATGTTCAACAACATTACAACACATATTTGGATTAATCGTATCTACATGTGAAATTGTAATAGTAGACATTGAAACAGAATATTTAACTGTATCAACAATGCTCATATTATTCATATAGCCATATCCAATACCTGCTACTAATGCATCACCCGCTCCTGTTACATTAACAACAGATACTCCATCTACTTGAACAATTCCTTCTTCTATTCCATTATTATAATAAATTCCTTCTGCATCTAAACTAATGAAAACATTTGTTACACCTAGTTCTCTAAAATATCTACCAGCTTTGCGTACATCTTCAACTGAAGTAATTTCAAATCCAGCCAATACTTCAGCTTCATGGCGATTTGGTTTAATTGTATGAAAATATTTAATATAATCTCTAATTTTTGAAGCTTTTGAGGCAGATACGGGATCTAAAATAAATTTTGTTTCATTATGAAAATTTGTTAATAAATAAGCTAAAGTACTTGGGTTATCTGCATCTACTACCATATATTCAGCATTTCGTATAACTTCTTCTTTAGTGTCGATAAACTCTTTTGTAAAATTGTTTGTTATATCTAAATCCACTACTGCAGAGACCATTTCTCCGCTTTCATTTAAAATAGCTAAATATGTTGGGGTAGATTCACCTTTAATAATTAATGTATCTTCCATATCAATGTTCATATTTTTTGCATGATTTAACATGTTCATACCATTTATGTCATCGCCAATTACTGATATAAATTTTGTATTTAAATTGACCTTTGCCATATTTTCTGCAATATTGCGGCAAACACCACCAAATGATACTTTTACACTACCCGGGTTTGAGTCATAGGGGCGATAGTTCTTTTTCGTAAAACCAATAATATCGCATATGGAAACACCAAATACTAATATATATGGGTTAGAAGGAATTGTCATGATGTCAGTCCTTTTCAGTTAAAGTTGAATTAAATATTTATACTCATTTCTAATTATATCAGTATAATAAATTTTATAAAGTATTTTTTTGAACTTCTTTCACAATTACTTTTTATTTATTATTGACTAAAAACAATTTTCGGTTTAATATTTATTCTTACGTGTAAAATTTACGTGGTTCGAAAACCTCCCACGGAAAAAAACTAAGGAGAAACAAAATGAAGATAAAGACAATTACCGTTAATGGAGTATTTGCTGCACTTTATATTGCAGTTACATACTTTATTCAGCCATTCGGGTTTACGAATATTCAATTTCGTGTATCTGAAATGTTCAATCATTTAGTCGTTTTTAATAAAAAGTACATTTATGGGGTAGTTTTAGGCGTTATTTTAGCAAATTTTTTCTTTTCCCCAATGCCCGTATATGATTTAACTTTTGGTGTTGCCCAATCGATTATTTCTTTATTAATTACGATTGCAACAGCAAAGTTTATTAAAGGTATTATTCCAAGAATGATTATTAATACGATTGTATTTACAGTGACTATGTTCATAATTGCATTCGAATTGAAGTTAGCACTTGGATTTCCGTTCCCAATGACTTATTTAACAACAGCAATTGGTGAATTTGTAGTGATGGTAATTGGTATACCAATTATGTACTATTTAAATAAACGAATTAAATTTGATCGTTTAATTTAAGAAAAAAAGAGTTGTTTCCTTTTTGGAATCAACTCTTTTTCTATATTATGTATTATTTGTCTTCTCTTAATAAATAATCATTACCATCTTGATCGTAGAAATTAAACATTGAACCGTATGGCATTTTCATAAGATCATCAACTTTTACTCCGTTTTGTTTCATTTTTTCATAAGCAGCATCAATATCCGTTGTACTAAAAAGAACAGATGGATGAGATATTTTATCTGGTTTAAATTGTTCCATCGAAGATTTAGAGTAAAGAACTAGTGTAGTAAATTCACTTTCACTTGGACCTACTTCAATCCATTTTGCATCTGGCCCCATGGGCATTTCTATTTTTAGAACAAATCCTATTTTATTAATCCAAAAATCTTTTGCTTGCTCTTGATCTTCTACATAAACAGTAACTTTACCGATTTTATTAATCATTATAACATATCCTCTACTGGATAATTTTACTACCTAATCAATTTTAGCAAACACAAATGTATAAAACAAACTGATTTCGCACTATTTAATTTGAATTGAATTAATCTTAATGAATATTAATTTGTGCTAATTAACGAATAAAAAGGATAGTTAGATTTTCTAACTATCCTTAAGTATTTCAAGGTATAAGTTATTTCATGTTTCACACTTCATTGACCTACAGCTTACATTACACGTTTAAACATTTTTTCAAGTTCATACGAACTAAAATGGATGACGATTGGACGACCATGTGGACATGTAAATGGATTGCTTGATTTTCTTAACGATTCTAATAAACTAAAAATTTCATCGTTTGTGATATAGTGATTTGCTTTTATTGAAGCTTTACAGCTCATCATGATGGCTTTTTCTTCACGTAGTTTTTTTATGTTAATTGTTCCGCGTTTTAATAATTCTTGAATCATTTCATCGATTAAAGTATCTTCTTGCCCTTCTGGAAACCAATTTGGATGCTCTCGAATGACATAACTATTAGATCCGAATTTCTCGATAAACAGTCCAACTTCCATTAGTTCATCATGGTATTGATCTAATAAAATAGCTTGCTCTGGTGAGACATCAAATGTAATTGGAATTAATAAAGTTTGTAGTTCTGATGCAACTTCACCTATTTTTTCTTTAAAATATTCATAATAAACACGTTCTTGGGCAGCATGCTGGTCGATTAAATATAAGCCTTTTTCATTTTGAGCGATTATATAAGTACCATGCATTTGTCCAATTGGATATAGAGGAGGTAATTGGTCAATATTTTGCTCATCATATACTTCTTCTTTAACGATTACGGTTTCTTCTATATTTGATTTATCTTCTTGATTCACTAAATTCGAATAATTTTCGTCTTTATTAACGATTTGTTTTTCAAAATAAAGACTCTCGTAATCGATCGGTGTTGATGAATCAATTTCTTCGGTTGAATCGAATTCAATTGAACTTTCTTCAATCGTTGATTCGTTAGTTTCATTGGATCGATCTGAATTAAAACGTTCCTGAAGAGAAAATGGTAATTTCTTTTCTACGTCTTCTTTTATCGAAGAATGTTCAAAAGAAAATGTAGATTGTTCACTATATAATTTTTCCTTTGTTGCTGTTGGCTTTATTTCTGGAATTAGAGAACGCCCTCTAAAAACTTTTTTAATACTTTCACTAATTAATGTAAATAGTTGATCTTCTTTACTGAAACGAACTTCTTGTTTTGTAGGATGTACGTTTACATCTACTAATTGTGGGTCCATTTTAATAAATAGCGCTACGATTGGAAAACGACCAATTGGAAGCAATGTATGGTATCCTTCGCTTATTGATTTATTTACACCGTAATGTTTTACATATCTTCCATTTACATAAAGTGAAATATAATTTCTAGTTGCTCTTGTATATTCGGGCATTGATAAATAGCCTTCAACCTGAAAGTCTAGTGACTCCCCTTTAAAATGAACCATATTTTTAGCAATCTGTAGGCCGTATAATGAAGCAAGAATTTGTCTTGCGTCACCATTTCCATTGCTTCGGAACATTAGTTTATCATTATGTTTCAAATCAAATGCGATCTGAGGATTTGCTAATGCTAATCGATAGACGACGTCCGTCACATTGCTTAACTCCGTTTGAACAGTTCTCATATATTTTAATCTAGCTGGTGTATTAAAAAATAAATTTGAAACTTCTATACTAGTCCCTTGTGATTTGGCAATTTCTTTTTGAGATTGCAAAACGCCACCCTTTAAGATTGTTTCAATTCCGGGTCCATCTATGGTTGATGTTTTCACGGTAACATAACTAACAGATGCGATACTCGGCAATGCTTCACCACGGAAGCCTAATGTACGGATTCGAAATAAGTCACTCTCATCTTTTATTTTACTAGTTGCATGACGCTCAAATGCAAGGATACTATCTTCCTTTGTCATCCCCTCACCATTATCGCTTACAAAAATTCGTGAGAGTCCACCGTCGTTAATTTCAACTGAAATACGTGTACTAGTAGCATCAATTGCATTCTCGAGCAATTCCTTTACAACTGATGCAGGACGTTCTACAACTTCCCCTGCCGCTATTTGATTGGCTAAGATTTCATCTAACTTCTGTATCTTTGACATTAGTGAACCTCCTCTCTAATTAAATAAACTATACAATAAAAGGTATAGTACATTAAGCTATTTTCATAATTTTAACTATTAATAAAAAGAAAGGCCAATTGGCCTTCTTTTATTTTTTCACTTGCTTTTGTAGTTCATATAATAAATTAAATGCTTCCATTGGATTTAACTCTAGAATATTTATTCCTTTTAATTGATCAATCACTGGATGGCTTTTAATTACTTCTTTAACTTTTGGTTTATTATCATCAAATAAGCTTAATTGAGATCCTATATCTTCTTTGTCGGATGTTTGAACAATATCTTTTTTAGTTCCTTGCTTTTTTATAATAACTTGTTCTGTATTTTCGATATCTTCTTTAACAAAAGAATGATTATTTGATTCTAAATCCTTTAATAATTCTTTTGCTCGAATGATTACATCTTGCGGAAGATTTGCTAATTCAGCTACATGTATACCATAGCTTTGGTCAGCAGCTCCCTCAAAGATTTTATGAAGGAATAATACCTTTCCATCTTGCTCTTTTGCTGCTACGTGAATGTTTTTCAAAAACTTAAGCTGATTAGCTAATACCGTCAATTCATGGTAGTGAGTAGAAAAAAGAGTTTTTGCTCCGATATGATCATGTATATATTCGATCATCGCTTGTGCTAAAGCCATTCCATCGTATGTCGATGTACCCCTACCAATTTCATCAAATAAGATTAAACTCTTTTCAGTTGCATTCGTAATCGCATAATTAGCTTCTAACATTTCGACCATAAATGTACTCTGACCGGAGATTAAATCATCCGCTGCTCCAATTCGAGTAAATATTTGATCAAAAACAGGTAATTTTGCATAATCAGCAGGAACGTAACATCCAATTTGAGCCAAGACACTTATTAAAGCTACTTGTTTCATATACGTACTTTTACCGGCCATATTCGGTCCAGTAATTAAAAATTGATGTGTATCAACCTCGAAATTTGTATCGTTAGGAATATATTCTGAACCATGTAATACTTTTTCAACTACCGGATGTCTTCCATTCTTCACGATATATTCTCGATCAGCCGTAAACGTTGGTCTTACATATCCATTTTTTTCACTTACTACAGAAAAACTTTGTAGTACATCAATTTGACTAATGACTTGTCCTAATGTTTGAAGTCTTGATAAATATTGTTTTACTTGTTCTCTAATTGAAAGAAACAACTCATATTCTAAACCAATCATTTTTTCTTCAGCTTCAAGAATCATTGTCTCTTTTTCTTTTAACTCTTCAGTTATAAATCGCTCTGCATTTGCTAAAGTTTGTTTACGCTCATATCGTCCTTCTGGAATTTGACTAATATTTGATCTAGTTACTTCAATATAGTAACCAAAAATACGATTATATCCAATTTTTAATGATTTAATCCCAGTAATTTCTCTTTCTCGTTGCTCAAGTTCCATTAACCAGTTTTTACCGTTCTTACTCACAAAACGATACTCATCTAATGTTTTATTAAAACCATCTTTTATGATGTTACCTTCTTTAATCGATAGTGGAGCCTCTTCAATAATTGCGTTTTCTAAAATAATTTGAAGGTCTTCACATGGGTCAATATTCGTAATTAGCTTGTCAATGCTTTCGTGATTTATTGATTTCAAGACATGAATAATTGAAGGGACTGTTTGAAGTGAACGTTTTAATTGCAATAAATCTCTAGCATTTACATTGCCAAATGAAACTTTACCAGCTAAGCGTTCTAAATCATATACATCTTTTAATAATTCCTTGAGATCTTCTCGAATAAAATAGTTTTCCATTAGCAATTCAACAATTGTTAAACGGTCATTGATTTGATTCGCATTTACTAACGGACGTTGAATCCATTTTTTTAGCAAACGTCCACCCATTGCTGTTTTCGTTTCATCTAATAACCAATTCAAAGAACCTTGTTTGTTTTTTGAACGCTGAGTTTCAACTAACTCAAGATTTCTCATTGAATACATGTCCATATTTAAAAAATCATGTTGATTAATCACAACGATTTCTTGAAGATGTGAAAGTGTTCGTTTTTGCGTTTTTGATAAATAATTTAATAGTCTAGCAGCTGTTGCTTTTAAACTTGTTTGATCAATCGAATTTACAACATCTGTAAATTCCTCTAGTAAACGATCATTTGATTCAAAAGAAACTGTAATTGAGAAGCTCTTTTCAAGAGTTTGAATCGCTTTAGATGAAAAATCATCATGTACGACAACTTCTTTCGTTCCAGTTGCTGCAATTTTTAAGATTGCTTCCTCTAATGACCCGCTAAGTAATAAGGCATTCCCTTCACCAGTCGTTAAATCAATCCAAACTAATGCATATGAAGTTTTAGAAACTTCCGTTAATGTTGAGATATAATGGTTCTGCTTCTCATCAATTGATCTACCTTCCATTTGCGTACCAGGAGTAATTAATTGAACTACCTCTCTTTTTACTACTCCTTTAGCGACCGTTGGATCCTCAACTTGTTCACATATTGCTACTTTGTAACCTTTTTCTACTAATTGTTCTATATATCCAGCAGCTGCATGAAAAGGAACACCACACATTGGAATTCGCTCTTCAGTACCACCTGCTCGCCCTGTTAGTGTTATTTCCAAAACTTGAGATGCTTTTATCGCATCCTCAAAAAACATTTCATAAAAATCGCCAAGTCTAAAAAATAAAAAAGCATCCTGGTAATTTTTCTTTATATTTAAATATTGCTCAATCATTGGCGTATATGTTGCCATTTTATCCTCTCCATCAAAAAACATTCTTTGCATATTATATCACATTTTGCCGAAGGCTTATGAATGTTCGAAAGTTAAGATAAAGAAACTCTTCGATTGGTTAAACTATAAAAATAGAGTAACAGTCACGTTTTGAATAACCTCAGATTTACTAATTAAGAAAAACCGGGCAAAAAACGCCCGATCCTTTATGAGTAACACTTTTTCTTCTTTTGGCTGTTTTACTTACTCATGAAGCTTCTATGAGTAACACTTTTTCTTCTTTTGGCTGTTTTACTTACTCATGAGCCTTTTATGAGTAACACTTTTTCTTCTTTTGGCTGTTTTACTTACTCATGA
>NZ_NUCO01000033.1:0-109468 GCF_002555445.1 Bacillus sp. AFS017336 | reverse complement strand
GTTTTCATTGTAAATCTACAGATTAGGATCAATGAAAATGAGGTTACATATGAACATTGGGGATTCAAACGAACGATTCCAGCACAGCATATTACGCGAGTTAATCTGCAATATCGCTATAAAGAAACAGCTTCATATAGTGCATACCTTGTCATAAATCACCCTGAAGAGTCACTTTTTATACCCTCTATGATGTTTCAAGGTCAAGTCGACCGGATAACAAAAGCAATTAGAGACATTATGATTTATTAATTTTACATGTCAAAAAGAACTGAAGACTAGCCTCAGTTCTTTATTTGTGATTAAAACAATCGCTTTACTGCATCAACTATTATTGAAGGAAACAGTACTTTTTCTCCATGGTTTCTAGGATCATATTGTTTTGAACGAAAAATAATACCATCCTTCCCATCCCATTCATTAAAATGAAACGTTCCATCTTCATCACAGTATTCTAATAATGTCACTTCAAAGCCCGCTGTTTCAAACATAGTAATAAGCGTTTTATAATTATATACAATTTTATGGCTAGCTGCTGGATGATCTTTTGGCCCAGGGCCGCCTACCTTTACAATATTTTGATAGGTTTCATCTTGAAAAAAACCATCTGGTACAGCACAACGAATATAACCTGATGGCTGTAAATATTCATAACAAATTTCAGCTGCTTTTATGCCTTCTTCATATGTAAGATGCTCCCAAACATGTTCGGCTAAAATAGCTGAAAGTGTATTTTTTTCAAATTTTCTTTCCCAAGTAGACTTTTCTAATAAATTAAGTTCTTCTTCTTGAGTTTGAATCCAAGTTGGATTATTGTTATATCCTCCAGCTCCTATTACGACTCTTAATTTTTCACGGTTAATCGACATTCGATTCATTCACCTCAAACTAGATTTTAATCAATTAGTATAATTCTTTACCTGCACCATAAATTCCTCTTTTATTCGTAGAAAAATGTCAAATTTTAGTAGATATCATATTTTTTCAAGTTTTGAATTTTAGAAAATGAATCATTTACCTTTAACTTAATTTCGTAAAATATCTAATTTATTGATTTAAATTCTTAGCCTATATCTTGGGTATAATAATTCCAGTAAATGGAGGCGTTTAAATGACAATTGATCGAATATGTACGATTGGACCGGCTAGTTTTGATAAAAAAATACTGTCTGAATTAATAGAACACGGAATGACAATCGCAAGACTAAATTTTTCTCATGGAACACACGAAAGTCATCATAGTGTTATCGAACAAATAAAATCAATAAATTTACAGACTGGAAAAAACATAAAGATTTTAGGAGATCTCCAAGGCCCAAAAATTCGATTAGGAACAATTGAAGGTGACAAAATTATTCTTGAACCTAATCAAACTTTTACACTCGTTATTGATGAAAGTACAGGTAATCGTAATCAAGCAAGTGTTGATTATAAAGGCATAATAAACGATGTGAAGCCGGGCAATCGTATCTTAATAAATGACGGTGAAGTAGAACTCATTGTTGAAGACGTAAATAATCATAAAGTTGTCACTTCAGTTAAAGTTGGCGGAGAAATATCTTCCCATAAAGGTGTTAACCTACCAGGTGTAAATACAAGCTTACCAGCTATAACCGAGAAAGATCAAAAAGATATCGAATTCATCTTACAAGAAAACTTAGATTTTATTGCTTGTTCATTTATCAGACGTGCATCACATTTAAATGAAGTTAGGAATTTTATCAAATCAAAAAATGGAAAAATCCCACAATTAGTCGCAAAAATAGAAACAATTGAAGCAATAAAAAACTTTAAAGAGATTAATAAAGAAACAGATGCAATTATGATTGCTCGCGGTGATTTAGGAGTCGAACTTCCTTACCAATGGATTCCACTTTTACAAAGAGCAATGATTCATGAATGCAATTCCACTAATACTTATGTAATCACAGCAACACAAATGCTCCAGTCAATGGTCGATCACTCATTACCGACAAGAGCTGAAGTAACTGATGTTTTTCAAGCAGTAATGGACGGAACGAATGCCGTCATGCTTTCTGCTGAAAGCGCTGCAGGGCATCATCCTGTTGAGAGCATTGAAACGTTGAAACTTGTATCGCAGTTTGCTGAGACTGTTAAAGCGAAATCGACTTTTGATTTTGGTGATATGCTTGAATTGATTAATTCTTCAATAAAGTAGGATGTTTGAAATGAACAATCTAAACACTCGGTTTCAAGACTTTAGTCTGCATATTCATGGGTTTGTCATACCTTTCAGGGGTGATGACTGTTCAGATTATTTAGCAAAATGAAAAAGACCATAATGTGGTCTTTTTTTTGCTTTCGCCTTTTTTCAAATAAATTTTGATATAACACTTTAAAACTTGAAGCAAAGATGGGGTATCTGAAAGGAGTGAAGCTGATTTTAGATTCCTATTTGTTTGAAATTTAACAGTTTTCTTCTATTTTCTTGCCGATTTGGATAGAATTTAAGCAAACTCAGTGATTGTCTATTATTAATGATGAATAACATGAATAAATACCCCTACCGCCATGGGTATTAACTTTTCTAATTAGGGATTACAGGGATTTTATTTGCAGTTTCACCAATTTTAATTGCACTTTTGACTATTTTAATTGCAGTTTCACTAATTTTAATTGCAGTTTTACTATTTTTAATTGCAGTTTATCCTTTAATTGCAGTGTCTGAACTGTTATTTGCAGCCTTCAGACTTTTATTTGCACATTTTACATTCTTATTTGCAATAAGTTTTTTTTATACATTTCTTGCCCCCTAATTAGCGACTTTCAAACATTAAATTGTACGTCCCTCAGCCTTATTTGTACTGCACTATTTTTATGACTAATTTTATAACTAGTCTTTTTAAATGATCCAAATAAAAAAAGGTTGCCCCAAAATTCGGGACCACCTCACACTACTTTTCTTTTTTATAAAATCGTTCACCGTTATCTGGATTAAAATAAACTCTAGTTTTTTCACCAGTCACCGGGTCAATATTAACCTCGTTAGTTCGCTGAAATCCTTGGGGGATTTGATTTCCATGGTTTCGATTGAAACGTTTATCATATACAAAATAGCCAAGTAGTAAACAAATAAGAACGATTAAAATCTGAATTCCATAAAAAGCGAATAGAAATTTCACTATATTCTCTCAACTACAACTGCAGTTCCATAAGCTACGATTTCACTCATGTTTTGCCCAATTTCTCCAGAATCGAAGCGCATCATAATTATTGCATTTGCATCCATTTCACTAGCATTTTTAGTCATTCGATCCATCGCTTCTTTTCGTGCATCTTCAAGCATTGCAGTGTATTGTTTGATTTCTCCACCAACAAGACTTTTTAGGCCAGCTAAAATGTCTCCACCTAATCCGCGACTTCGAACGATTACACCAAATACAGGACCTTTCACTTCTACTACTTTGTAGCCTTCAATGTTTTCAGTTGTAACTACCATCATAAATATCACCTCATAAAATTTTTTCTACGTATAAAGTAATAATTCGTGTACACGAATATAATCCCTTTATAAAATATTGAATATTGTATGTCATTCATTATTAAGAATAGCATTTTCTGTTAAAATTTGTAAGACAAGTTTTTCTACTTCGTCAGGAGATCTCTTATTTACATTAATAAATTTGGTATTAAACTGCTTATACCAGTCTTTTTCATACAAATATAACTCCATATTTTGATTAAATGAATTTCTTCTTTTTGATAAATCATTTTGTTTTCTAAATTGTAGTGTTTCTAATTCAGCATCTAAGTAGAAAACTAAATCTGATCTGCATTTCCTTAGTTCACCAAGTTCATCTTTTAAACGATTTTCAATATCCCATATGTAACCGTTTGCGATTGGAAAATACAGTGTGTAGAATTCAATATCCTCTGGACCTCGATCTAAAATGACAAGGTTATTCTTTAATTGTTCAAAGCGCTTAATTTCTGCCTCAATAAACAATTTTTGGTTTTCAATAAACCCTTCTAATGTATGTAGATCAAGTTTCAAATTATTTCTTTTATTAACAATAGGATATGGATTTTCGTATATTACTTTAATGCTTTTGAATTGTTTTTCTAATGTTTTCGCTAAAGTTGTTTTCCCAACAGCCATTCCACCTTGAATTGAAATAATTTTGTTCATATTATCACCTACCCATTATTAAAATTTATCATTCAAATAAAGCCAATCATATTTCATCATAATATTCTCGTCTTCTAAATACCAACAAATAACAATTTGGACTATAATAATACTATATTGTTATTTCATTTAAAGAGTATTAAGGAGAATTTATGGTTAGATTTTTCATTACAATCGGAAGTTTACTATTAGTACTATTTCTTTTTTATGGTCCAATTCCGAGTTTGTTAACAAGGCTATTCAATTTATTTTCAATTAATCAAGTTTCAAACCGAAAAAAACAAATCGCTTTAACTTTTGACGATGGTCCACACCCGGTTTATACGTCTTTACTTCTTGATTTATTAAGGTCCCATTCAATAAAGGCAACTTTTTTTGTATTAGGTTCCGAAGCAGAAAAGCATCCTGCAATTATTAAAAGAATACACGAAGAGGGACACTTACTTGCTATTCACAATTATAAACATAACTGTAATTGGTTTCTAAGTCCGAATTCCTTAAAAAATCAAATAGATAAGACTGCTGATATTATAAAGAATTTAACTAATTATGATCCAATTTATTATCGACCGCCTTGGGGACTTGTTTCACTTCCGCTTTTATTCCAAAGGAAATACCGACTTATTTTATGGTCTGTCATGGCAAATGATTGGAGCAGTAAACATGGAAGTCAAGGCATATTAAACCGTTTAGTAAAACAAACTAAAGCAGGGTCAATTGTGTTATTACATGATAATGGGGATACAGTTGGTGCAGATGAGGACGCACCTAGCTACACAATCAAAGCTTTAGAAAGCTATATTTTACAATGTTTTGAAAATCAGTATGAGTTTGTTCTAATTAATGAATAGTTAAAAAAGAGAGTTCATTTGCACTCTCTTTTCTTATTACATAAATGATCCGAAAATCCCCATATTCTCACATCTAATCATTTAAAACTTTACTTGCATATTTTTTAAACAAAAAAAAGACCGACCTAGAAGTCATTTTACAGGACTTTTAGGACAGCCTTTTATTAAAATTTTTGGAAATTGAACTAAAAATATCATTAACAATTAACTGTGAGCTAAATCCTTTATTTAATGTCGTTAATGAATATTTCATCTGTTCCAAACAATTTGCTTTAAAAAGAATTTGATTAATATAAAATGTTAATTCTTGAATTGATTTTACTGTTACAGAGGCTCCTGCATTTTCGAAAATTCGTGAATTCTCTTTCTCTTGACCAGGTGTTGGTTTGTATAGGATTGTCGGTAAACTACAAGCTATGCTTTCCGATAATGTGATTCCACCAGGCTTAGTAATTAACAAGTCAGATTTTCTATATAAATTACGAATATCGTTTACATAACCAAATACTTGTAACCGCTCTTCATATACTTCTTTCAAATTAATTAATTTATTATAAAGAATTCGATTATAGCCACAAACAACTGTAAGATTATGTTTTGTATCAATCAATAACTGCTTGGCCATTTTTTCAACATCTTTTAATATTCCAACTGCCCCAGCAACAATTAAAATTTGGTGATTAGACTTAGATATACTTGATTGTTCGTTTAAAACATCCACTTCTTTAAATTCTTGTCGAAGTGGAATACCACTTACAAATATTTTTGATATAGATACGCCTAAATTCACCATTTGCTGAATTAATCCTTCTGTTGCAATATAGTAGCGATCAATTTCATTATGAATCCATGATCGGTGAATATAATAATCGGTAACAACTGTAAATAATTTACATGGATGGGAAGAATACTTTTTCCATTTCGCAACTGATCCAACAGGAAATGTAGTTATAATAATATCTGGCATCTCGTTTTGGAGAATACTTTTTATTTTCCTCCCACATAATTCCAATAACCTGTCAAATATAACTGTGCTAAATAATTTTTCTGTCCCATAAAAGAACCATTTATAAATTGTTTGAGCATGTTGGAATAATTGTAAATGGATACTTTTAGCGAAAACATTTATTGTTGGATATGCTTCTTTGTATATATCTATAATTGTAACATCCTTAAAGTTAACTTGTTCAAATTCACTTTTTAAGGCATTTGATACTTGCTTATGCCCGTTTCCAAAACTCGATGTAACCACAAGTATTTTAGGCTGCACTCCCATAATGACCAACCTCTCGCAAAAAGACAATATATTTAAATGAATGTATGAATTAACATTGAGATTACTACTGCAAAGGATAGATAGTAATGCCAGTTTTTATCCTTACGTTTATATCGTAAAAATCCAAAAATACCTAATGGTAGTAATAGCAAATAAGTTATTACACCAGAAACATAAACAGCATCAGTTTTCCATTCAAAGAACGTCATAATAACAGAATGTACTGTGACTAAAGCAAAAGTTATTAACGCGATTGGTACATGGATTAATTTGCACCATTTCAGTAATTTACTTAAAAATCTCTTTAATTCTTTATAGTCCTTTAGTTTCTTTAATCTGATTATAAAATATAAAGGAAATAGAATAAATGCAGCAAATACTCCTAGCCTTCCAAGCGATCCTTTATCTTTTGCATAAAATTTTAATGGATCCTTTTCATGTAAACCATGTTGTATATGTTGTCCAATATTCATCGATAAATCAGTTCGGTGAATAGTTTTCGATGTAGCTAGAAAAAAAATAATTACTGCAATTACTAATGCTATATAAATTAATTTTCTCTCAGATTTATTTTTTATCCAATTACTAATCATTTTGCTTAATTCCTTTCAATTTGAGCAGAAAAAATAGAAAATAAATGATCTATTTTTAGTAGGCTTTCAAGGAAAAACCAACTTATACTATTTCCGCTACTTTTTTATACTAAATGTACAAAATAAAAGTGAAAATTTAATGAAAATAGTATAAAAATTAGATGAATTTATAAATTTTGTTTTAATTTACTTTCCTTACTAAATTTCTTAAATAAATCTACTATTATTGGTATGATTGAAACAAAAATTATGCCAATCGTTAAAAAACCAAAATGATTTTTAATAACTGGAATATTACCGAAAAAGTAACCTAATGACACCATTAAACCAACCCAAATGGTTGCGCCGAAAATATTGTACGGTATAAATTTGGAATATTTCATCTCACCAATCCCTGCAACAAATGGTGCAAATGTTCTAATAATAGGAATAAACCTTGCTAATACAATAAACTTGGGACCTTTTTTCTTATAAAAATCTTCAGTTTCACGAATGTATTTTGAATTTATTTTTTTACTTTTAATTAATTTTCTTCCGAGTTTGTTACCAATTAAATAATTCAATGAATCACCTAAGGTTGCTGCGATTATTAAAAGAATTAATAACACATAAAAATTTAATAAATGTAAAGCTGACAGTGCACCTGCTGTAAAAATTAATGAATCTCCTGGTAAAAACGGTGTCACAACAAGCCCAGTTTCCAATAAAATAATTACAAGCAAAATGATATATGTTAATGATCCATAATGTTGAACAAATGATAATAAATGCTGATCTAAATGCAAGATTAGATCAATAAAATTTTTAACGATCTCCATGTAAATCCTCCCAAATTTCTTTTTAAAGCTTATCTATTTTTAATAACTTGGAATAATTTTGAAATAGGAATTTTAATTGTAAAAGTACTCCCTTTTCCAAGTTCGCTATTCACAATAATTTCCCCATTAAAAGAATCAATAATCGATTTCGCGATTGATAATCCGAGCCCAGTGTTTCCCTCTTCCCTTGACCTATGTTCCTCTATACGAAAAAAACGATTAAAAATTTTCTCTTGTAATTCAGGAGCAATCCCAATTCCATTATCAATTATTTCAAAAAAGAAGTATTTTGCTTTTTTCTCGATCATTACATAGTAATTTAGTGAAATCGTACTTTGTTCAGATGAGTATTTCAGTGCATTATCAACAAAGATACTAATCAACTGCTTAAAACTTTCTTGATTCGCCTTAACGATAAATTGTTCTTCATTCATCACGTGAATATGTTGTTTTTTCTCAGTTGCTTTGTATTGCCATGCCTTTTGTGTTTGTTCAGTAAAGGTATCAATCCTAAATTCTTCAATATTTGCTTTGGCGATTTGTTTGTTATCGAGTCTTGCTAGAAAAAGTAATTGATGAACGAGATTACGTGTATCACTCAATTCCTTTTTTAAATCGGATAATGTCTCTTTTCCAAAATCAGATAGGCGGTCTTGTTCAGTATTTAGTACATCAATACCTGCTTGTAATACAGATAACGGTGTTCTTAGTTCATGCGATGCGTTTTCTACAAACTCTTGCTGTTCTTTATAAGATTTAATAATCGGTTCCATTGCCTGACTTGTAATTTTTTTGCCAAAGTAATACGCCATAAAACAGAAGATTATTGAAAGTAGAAATGAGATACTAATAAACTGTTTTATTAAATAAACAACCGACGACAAATCTTTACCACTATAAATTGTTCCGATGTAATGATTTGATGAATCAAATATTTTCTCCGATACAATCATTAAATTTAATTCTTCCTTATCGTGAGGTGCAATTCGTTTTATTACTGCCTTATTTTGATTTGAGTTGATCTTATTTAAAACTTTTTCAATATCGTTTGTATACCCAGGTGTCGTTTCATCATAGATTTCATATTCATTATTTTTATTTAGAAAATAATTAAAATAAACTTTTTTACGATTATGTTTTCTAGGGGTAGTATTATTATCAGTAGTAAGAGATGAAGCATTCATTTTTACTTCTTTTACTTCTGCTTTTAAAACTGCAATTAGATCACTCTTTTGGTCTAAATAAATATAAAAAGACAAAACAACTCCAACTGAAATATTAAATAATATAATGAAAATCATTAAAATTCTAAGATTAAAAAATGTTAATCGCTTGCTGATTTGATGAAATAATGATGTTTCATTTTTCGATTGTATATCCAACACCTCTAACACTCTTTATATAAGTTTTCTGATTTGGTGGATCAATTTTTTTTCTAAGGTTTTTTACATAAGCATCAACTGCATTGCTTGTAACTTCTGATTCAATCCCCCAAACCCTTTCAAATATTATTTCTCTAGTCAGCACGATTCCTCTATTTTTCACTAATAAATCAAATAATTGTAACTCCCTTTGGGTTAAAATGATTTGTTCATTTCCTCTATTTAAACTAAAGTTTGTCCGATTATAAGTTAAGTCTTCAATCGAAATTAGTTCTTCTTGAAGTGGCGCAAAATTTCGTCGGTTAAGCACTTTAATTCTTGCGGCAAGTTCACTAAAATCGAATGGTTTAATCAAATAGTCATCCGCACCAGCTTCTAATCCTTCAACTCGATTATCAATACTATCTCTTGCTGTTAACATTAATATCGGCCCTTTAAACCCTTTGTTTCTTAGCCTTTTGCATATTTCTAACCCACTAATTTCAGGTAACATCCAGTCTAAAATAAGTAAATCAAAATCATAGTGAATGGCTAATTCCAATGCTTGTTTACCGTTAGTTGTCCATTCGATTTGAAATGGCGTTTGTGTTTTTAATAAATGAGTCGTCAATTTCCCTAATTTTTGGTCGTCCTCTGCAAATAAAATCTTCAATTTAGATCTCCTCTATTTAGTTCTTTAGTCATTAGAGATAATTTTTTTCTTAGATTTAAAGGTAATTTTCTAATTATTATTTCGTAAAATCTCAATAATATTTTCATTAATGGTTCTGTAAGTGACGTTGTTTTTAGTACGATTATTGCTGATATTGCAGCTAAAATAAATGCTCCAATAATATCAAATGGATAGTGTACTCCTACATAGATTCGTGAAATTCCAACTAATATCGCCCATACAAGTACATATTTAGCTAAACTATTTTTTCTAAGTAACAATATAATTGCAGTAGAAAATACTAGTGTCCCGTGATCACTTACAAAAGATGAATCAGAGGAATGTGTAATTAGTTTATTCACGTGATGATTAACAAACGGTCGAGCGTGATAATAAAATTGATGGATAATAAAGTTACAACCAAGTGCTAATATAAGAGTTAAAACAATATAAAATGCAGTATATTTACGTACATTTCCTTTTTGAAACCATAAATAGCATAAAAGTGCGATTAGAATTAGAATGGCAGATTTAGATAAAAAGATCATGAAGTTATCTAAAATCGGCCAATTACCAGCTAATCCATTGATGAGTTTAAATATTGAGTAGTTCATTTAAATTTCCTCCATTTTTTAGTTCGGAAATCATTATACAAAAGTTTTATGAAAAAATGATGAAAAAAAACGAAAGATCATTGGAAAATGAAAAAGGACCTATTAAAAAATAGATCCTTTTTGTTTAGTCATTATTATTTTCGATTACTTGTTTATATATTACTTCTGCTAGTTCTTTTTCTACATCGAATCTTGTATTTTGTGTTAGATCGAATTGGCTTCCGTTTAAAATAAAGATGATGCCAACTTGTTTTTCTTCATGCCAATATAGATTGCTGATTAAACCGTATGCTTCACCTGAATGTCCAATCATTTCATTGTATTCAGTAAGGAAGTCGTGAGTAATATGAAAACCAAGACCCATTTTACTAAAAAAATGATTTTCTTCTTCTCTTGACCATTGAATTGATTTCATTAATTTAGACGTTTTTGGTTCTAGAATTTGTTTTCCGTTTAGCTTTCCATTTAACATATGTGCTCTTAAAAATTTACTTAATTCAATTGCAGTTGTCCTTAGTCCACCTTGTGGTTCAAATAAGCCTCCGTGATTTCCTATTGTGTAATCATCCCAATAATTTTCTGGATATTCATTTTGTTTAACATCTTCAATTGTTATTTTATAGTTTTGCATATCATTATTATGTTCATAAAGGTTTGCAAGTTCATGGCTACTATTAATATTTGAATAGGAAAAAGCTACATTCTTCATTTCTAAAGGATCAAAGATTGTTTGTTTAATGTATTGATCAAATCGTAACTTCGAGATTTTTTCAATAATTGCACCACAAATAATTGCTCCAATATTCGAATACACAAATTGACTTCCTGGTTTCCATTCTCCCCAAATTTCTTTCATAAAATATTTACCATTTTCAACAAGTAAATCTTTAAGTTGTAATGAAAAATTTGAATGACCTTCTCTAATAAACTTTGCATAAGTGCTATTGGATAGTTCGTCTGAGTTGAGAGATGATGTATGGGTTAAGATTTGTCTGATTGTAATAACTTCATTTGGGAAATTTGGATTTCTTACTTTGAATCCTAGATAGAGACTAATATCTTCATCTAATTTTAGTAAATTCCTTTCAAATAATTGCATAATTGCTGTTGCAGTAAAAAGTTTGGAAATTGAAGCAATACGAAACATCGTATTTTCAGTAACTGGCTCTTTTGTTTCTAAATTTCGATAACCAAAAGCATCTGTCCAAATAAGCTGTTCTTTACACACAGCTGCTGCCTGACAACCGACAATTTTATATTTTTCCATAACTATTTGAATATCTTTAGCCATATTTTTATTTTTTTGTAGATCAAATTTGTTTGGCAAATATACCATCTCCAGTCCTGAGAATTTAGTGAAAATTATGTAAAAAACTGTAAATTTTCGCTGTAGAAAAATATTTTTTAAATGAAGCGTTTACAAAATTATTTTAATATTGTAATAGGGCTTTCCTGTTGCTAAAATGAATCTTAGAAAATGGAATTAAGGGGATAGAACGAATGATTTTGATTGAGGTTTTTGTTTATGCAGGAATTATCGCTGCAAGCATTTCAGGTACTTTGGTTGGTATTCAAAAGAAGTTAGACTTATTTGGTGTTGTTTTTTTAGCTGCATGTACAGCATTGGGCGGTGGATTAATTCGTGATATTATTTTAGGTCAAACTGTACCGAATGCTTTTGCAAAACCTCAATACTTTATCGTAAGTGCAGTTGTTTCAATTGTAACATGGTTATTTTATCAACATACAAAGCAATTCCAATCAACTTTAATTATTACTGATGCAATTGGTCTTGGTGTTTTTACTGCTGTTGGCTCATACTCAGCAATTGATCATGGATTAAAAGGTTCTTTTTTAATTATTTCAATGGGATTAATCACTGGAATCGGTGGTGGAATTATGCGTGATGTATTCGCTAGAGAAATTCCATTTGTATTCCAAAAAGAAATTTATGCAATTGCAGCCATAATTGGTTCGGTATCAATTTTATTTACACATGGCGAATTTACGAAGCTTCAATCTTTGTATATTTGTTTTCTAATTACAACAGCTATTAGAATAATTGCTGTAAGATACAAAGTTAATTTCCCTATTAGAAAAGTTAATGATAAATCATTTATAGCTTGACATAATTGTTAAGCTATTTTTAATGGTCCTAATCAACTATCAATTAGGACCATTAATCATTTACTTAGAAACACAATTTGATTCTAAGAATTCTTTATATAAAATTTCTTTTTGTACATATTCTTTTAATTCATCAATTACATCAGCTACTTTAGCAAAAGCTTCAGGTTTTACGATTGTATCATTTTCGAAATCAACAGGATCTAAAATTAATTGTTTTGGTAAAGCATTTCCATACACTCCACGCACTACTGTTCTCATGTTATTTAAAGCGTTGATGCCGCCTTTTCCTCCACCAGCTACTGCTAATAATGAAATTGGCTTTTTCTTAAATGGCTCAGAACCTAATAGCTCTACTAAGTTTTTTAAAGCCCCGCTCATCGCATTATTGTACTCTGGTGTACACATAATGATCCCATCTGCTTTTACTAATGCCTCTTTAATTGATTTAACTGAATCTAATTCTTTTTGTGCAAGCTCTCCATTATAAAGAGGAACTTGTTCAACAGCTAAATCTATAACTGAATAATTATAAGATTCTGCAATTTGTTTTGCTAAGAATCTAGTTCTCCCATTAGCTCTTGGTGTACCATTGACTACAACGATATTCATTTATTTTCCCCTCACATTGTCAAATAATAAATGTAGTTTTTTGACAAACTTCTTCAAATTCTTTGAAACTACATTTTATAGTATAAATGAAATTTAAACATTTGCCCAATATTTTAGGTGTGAATTTAAAGAATAATTAGACTTGAAATATTTCGAAAAAAAATAATATTAATTAATAAGTCCTACTTCCACCTTTTTTCTAAATTACACCTGATTTCTAAGATTGATATAATAATATAGATTAGTATATACTTATTTGACAGAATATTTAATTTACAATTGAAATGGATGTGAAGCGTATTGGGGAAAATGGCAGGAAATAAAAAGGCAACCATTAGTATAATGATCGCAATGGCTACATTCGGAACAGTGGGCTTCGTTGCACCTAAAACAGGACTAGAAGCCATTGATTTAGTGTTCATAAGATGTGTTTTTGCGAGTATATTTTTAATCGCGGTATGGTATTTTTCAGGATTATCTAAAAGAGAAATATTTAATAAAAAAGATATAACTCTTTCATTGTTTAGCGGTATCTTATTAGTGCTAAATTGGGTATTTCTATTTAAGTCATTTGAAAATTTATCTGTTACAATCTCAATTTCAATTTATTACCTGGCCCCTGTTATTTTATTTTTATTAGGAAGCTTAATTTATAAGGAAAGAATAACATTAGTGCCTTTACTAGGTGTTTTAAGTAGTTTTATCGGATCAATTCTTTTATCGGGACTTACTTCTGATTTTTCAATTGATAAACTACTTTCTTCAGGAGTTATTTGGGCCTTTCTCGCTGCAATTTTTTACGGATTTTTAATGATTGTAAATAAAGGAATCACACAAACAAGCTCTTACTTTACTACATTGCTACAAACAACATTAGGCTTTCTACTATTAATTCCTTTTGTTAAGTTTGGCTCGTTTCAACAGTTACATCTTGAAAACTGGAGTTTTATTTTAATAATCGGTTTTGTACATACTGGCATCATATATGCATTATTTTTTGGTAATATACGATTTTTACCTTCTAATATGATTGCTGTTTTAACATTCTTAGATCCGGCGGTTGCGATTGTGTTAGATACAGTCATTACAGGCTTTAAGCCAACAACAACACAAGTAATTGGAATTTTTCTAACATTTTTAGGTATTGCTTTAATTTTACTACTGAATTCTCCGAAAAAAGTATCGCAAAATTCGAATGAAAAAATAGCAAATTAAATATTCACACTGCAAAAGAACTGTATCTTCATTGTCAAATAATACTAAAAAGACTATAATAAAAATATATAGAATATAATAAAAAGGGATGTGCTGCGAACACATCCCTTCCGAGTAGTAATTGTAAAGTTGCTTTCCTCGGATCCCAGTGAAGAAATAATCACCACAACCAGTCGAGGGGTAGGGTGGTTATTTTTTTTTGCTCATAGAAATGATAATACCGATTATGCTAAAGATTACAGTTGCAGTTATTCCAACACATTGAATAATTAAATTTGCAATCTCATAACCAGTCACCATATCACCTCCCTTCTTACCGAAGAAAGATTACCATATCAACTTCTATCAAAAAATAGCGTAAAACCCTATAAAACCTTGCCTTTGGAGAAATAGGCTATCATAATTTGTTGTAAATTTTCATAGTTTTGCACCTATTTTTGCACCAAATTTGCACCAATTTCTTTTTACATATAAAAAAATACTATAAATATTATTACATACCTACATACCTACACTATTTAAAGAAAATCCTTGATACTATTGACTTTATAGAGTGTATGTAGCCTACACTCTTACCTACACTGCCTACACTTTTACTTACACTAAATCTACACTGCGAAGAAAGATACCTAGCCAACTCTACTCTACCTAATTTTACCATAAACTATTTCATAAAACCAGAATATATGTTCTCTTTTTTACCTCAAAGGCAATCTTTTGAACTTATTTTTTATAAAAATCAAATATGAATTCTTATGGTGAATCCCTATATTTACTCAGGTAAATAGGTAAATAACTCAACAAATCTATAGATATTTCCATAAATAACCCTTTTACACCTGAACGAGCTGCTATTGATCCGCAATAAAAAAAGAGTACTCCAGTTAAGGAATACTCTAATTTACTTGATTATATAAATTCCTCTGTCGATAATCCCGTTGTTATAAGGATATTGAGCATTGTAAATTTCATAATTAATATGATCCTCGTTTTTTTGTATGGATATTTCTACTTGATTAACAATTTCATTAGCATCCATAAATTCAATCTTAAACCTCATTTCGTGTCTATCAAACCACATTACTCTCCAATATTCACCTTCATGATATAAATCATAGGCTTGATTAATAATCCAACCGATAAAATCTTCAATTTGTTTTCCTGTCAAAAATATTTCTTCATATTTTCCACTATATGTTATTTTTATATCTTCCATATTTCTCAACTCCTTATTGTATTAACCATTATTGGCACATTTTTATAAACAGAAACTAAACAAATACCGACAAATAAAGAGAGTACCCTTTATCGAAACGCTCTTTTTAAGGCTTATTTGCTGCATTGACCGTAGGTTAGTATGTAAAATGATTTTTCATTAGTTCTCATGGCTCAATAAAAGTAAAAAGCATCCATTTTACTGGATGCTCACTAACGAATTTACTACTATTCAAGGTTTGATAACCAGTATAGCCATATTTTATAAAAAAATATCTTTAATAATGGTTGAGAACTATTCTCAATATGGGATAGATAGGCATTTTTTATAGGGACATTTTTTTAAGCGTACTAGTTGTGAAGGGTGTAGAAAAAATACCAAAAAATTGGAAGTAAGTACGGGGGTATTACCAGAATTTTTTCTAAAAATAAACAATTTAAGTTTAAATAACTGTTGGTAATAATACTTTTTATATCAATTTAAAAGGGATGAGAAAATGGTTTTATTACAATTTGTAGTAATAATTGGAGTTGTTTTATTTGTTGCATTTACTGGATGGATGATTCAACAACTTGATAAATAAAAGTAAGTGAGGAAACTTACTCCCTCACTTACTCCTTTACTTACTTCTTACTGCGTGACTTCTTAGCTGGTACATCTTCATACACTTGCTGACAGAAACCAAAGTTAATTAAGTCTATCGCTTGTTTATGATCCGTTACCTCAATGACTTCATGTAGATGCCCTAAGAATCCTACTGCATGAAAGTTACATAGACATTGTAGTCTCATACCTATTTACCTGTGTACATACTTAACGCTTGAGCATCAGACACTACTGCATCAATCTCTACGAATCCGATAATGCCCGTGCTGTACGAATCTGCGAAACGCTCTTGTAAGACTTTTACTTGCATCTCCTGAGCGAATTTAATTGATAGTCCTTTTAGGTTTCCGTAGAAGATGGCTTTCGCCCCAACTCCTAGCACTGGCATATTCTCAGATAAATAAACTGGTTTACCTAGTAATGTGAATCCATCACCAGTTTCCATGTTACCAATTAAGTAACGATTTTGAGTATCTTTTAATTTACGAATCATTTTATAAGTAGTAGGAGCCATAATCCATAAAGCTCCATCTTGATAAACACTCTTAATTCCCATCTGAACATCAATTAGTTCATCGCTAGTAATAGTTAAAGTAGTAGCTCCAGTTACGTTGTTTGTAATTCCAGTAGCTAAACTACCTTGAATCTTTCCAGCTCCACCAGTTCCAACTAATAACTCTCTTTCCAAAAAGTCAGTAAGACTGCGTGCTAATTGTAGAACGATAATTGAAACTACATCTAAATCCGCAGAACGATTGATTAAACTATTAGATAGAACCGTTAATGCTCCAGCGATTACTGAACCTAATTTAACTCCAGTAAAGTTACCGCCACTTCCTGTAACTGGTGTAAGCTCTGGCACATATCCAGCAGTGATTGTATCCCAGCTATAAGAAGGAACTTCTAAGTCACCTTTTACTGAAAAAATAGTTGCTTCAGATAGTACTGGTGATAGCTCCTTAATTTTTTGGATAACCATGGTACTGATTGAAACTGGTATGATTGCCCCATTTGATCCTGCTGCAAGTCCTCGCTTTTCAGTAAGGTACTCAATAAAGCTGCGAATCTCAGGTGTAATTTCTTTTGCTGCTTTACCTACACTTCGAGTAGATAATGCTTTTAATTCTTCTTTACTATCTAAAGTAGCAACCTCTAATTTTTTAGAATTGAAATCTTCTAATTCCTCTACTGAGAATGATCTGTTTTCTTGTTTAGCTTGTTTAAGCATGTTTTCCATGCTAGAAATCAAATTATTGCGTTGCTCAAGATTCTCAGGATAGCTCCTGATTTCAAAATTGCGTTTCTCTAGTTGTTTTAACATTTATTTCACTACTTTCAATTTGTTAATTTATGTTCAATGAAATGTGAAACATTTACTTTTTTTCTTCTGTAGATTTAGTTTTTGCTGGAGGAATGTTAGCAGCGTTTTGTTGTGCTGCTTGCTTTTCAGCGTATTCTAAGGAAATTTCCTCAGCGTTCATCTTTTTATCTTTGTTGTTTTCTTTTGACACCTATTTCACCGCCTTACATTTAAAAAGGTGAACATGCTCAAAGGATTTTCCGCTCCTGTTGACATGTTCACCCCTTCTACGAACAAATTGTTATGAAAACACTATTTAGAAAGAAAGTATTCTTACAATCAATGACAAAAAAGTTGTAAGAATCGTAAATTTGAAACGTTTAGAAGTTCGATTTTTCAATACTACTTTTAGAAGTAAGAGCCATTATCTCCAGAAAAATGACACTCACAAAATACTGCTCGATGCTCGTTTACGAGATGCTGCTCAAACACTCATAAACACTAAGAAACACAAAATAACCTCGTCTGAAATAGCTTAATATTCCTTAAATCAATATCACTATCTAAAGTTGTCTACAAACTTTTTAGCGACTTATTACCGTTGTAATACTATTTCCCTTTTTAATGGCTAATTAAAAAGCTATTTCTATTATTTGCTAATTTTCTGCCTACTATGAAAAATATGAATAAAAAAAACACTAGGAAACTTCCTGTAAACTAGTGTTTTTTAAACGTTAGCATTTCGGGGGAAATGTAATCATTTGTTATTAATCTTCCACCTATTAAAGCAAGTTATTTAAACTGATGCTGAAACTATTTAAAATCTTTTGTCGTATTCGATAGGCTACATATCTGCTGGTAGGTGAATAATGTAATTCCTCTAATACTATGTGTAATGGTTTTTCCTGAAAATACCGCAGCTCCAGAAATCTTTTTTCTGGCTCTTGTAATGCAGTAATTGAACGTTCAATACAATTTACAATCAATTTTAGTTTTTCGATCCTACGCTCTAATATTTTTACTCTAGGACTTTCTATATTTTCAATGCTGCAATACTCTGTATCATTAGGAATGTAATGCTGATTTGAATATTTATCGTATTTAGGTACAAGTGTAGGAAGATGCAAATATTTCAGTTCGTTTTCAAGTTCGCAAATGCTCTTTTTAAAGCTCACATAATACCGTAGCAACTCCTCGATAGCTCTTTCTTTTTGCTTTGATAACAATATTTACACCTCCTTATCTCTTATACTTTTTATTTAGTATGTAACATTCAGACAAAATAAAAAAACGTCTTTCGACGTTTTCTTATTCAACTAACGCATGCGTTAGTTCAATAAGTTCCATCTTCTTCAATTTTTCTTCTTCTCCAACTAATAAAAATCATGATAATTATTCCAATAAGTATCATTAGTATTGGTATTGCTTCAGCAATAAAGAATGCTTCCCAAAATTTCCACCAAGGAACATCAGGTCCACCAGTAGCCATCCCGCCTAACAAGTTTGCTAGAGGTATTGCTAGAACGAATAGTATTAACCCTAATAAAAGTAATATTTTTCCAAATCTCATTTTTCTCTCCTTAAAAGTTGGGACTACTTGGATAGATAAATTATATCAATTTATAAACTTTCATCGTACCATTTTTCAAACTTTTCTTATACAACTAAACTGCCATTTAGTTGAACAAGATAATTTTAACTGAAATTTTCTCCTTTTTAAATATAAAAAAAACCACCTAATTAGATGGCTCTTTTTTCCGATGCATTTCGATTAAATCAAATAGAGAAATACGTATTGAGCGGCAATACTTTATTATAATTTCCTTTTTTTCATCTTCTAAAATAGTTTAAATAATCGTTCGCCTTTGGAAATACAATTCTTAAATCATAATCCTTTGTAATTTCTTTATATAAAGAGTTTCCATTCAATAGATGATTTTCCTTACTAGCAACCCAAAAGCCATCTACACATTGAATGTAAATGGCTGAATAATTATTTATTGACTTCGTGTAAATTTCTCCAGCAATTGCAATAATATAACCATAAGATTTCGCTAATTTATCTCTTTTTACTGTGTTAATAATTTCGCTTTTATTTGCCTTTATAGTAGATTGAATTTCGCTTGTTAATTTACTCCAATTAGTTATAGATACTGTTTCACCTTGGTCTATGATTTCGCAACCCTGTAAATTAATAAAATAAATTAAATCACTAATGTTCTTAAAGTGCATGTTCATCATTTTTTTTAATTACTTTTTCAAGTTTTAATCGGCTACCTTTACTAGTTCTTTTTAATTCTTCATACTGTATATTCCCTTTTCGTAAAGCAGCCTTAATTCGTTTTAATCTGTTTTTTAGTTGTGTATTATCTGGTTTAGAGTTTTTATTCGCTAAATCATATTCATCAATTTTTTCAAGTTCTCTTATTAATTCAGTAGGTGTTCCTGACCATCCATTTCGTTCTTCCATAAAAATAAATATTGCATTTGCTACAGGATCACTATCAATCCCTTGGTCTATTGCAATTGAAATATTTTCATTGTAGGCTTTCATAAATGAACCTTTTTCCCACATTAATGCTTTTTCGCAAGCAGTAACCCAAACACCAAAACTTGCCATTCGTGGGTTACCTTCTAAAACTACATTAGGCATTTCATTTAGTCCTGATGAAACAACATCTAAAATCGCTCCTAATACTCTAGGTAACATTTCTTCAAACTCTTCTAAAATCGTTTTACGGTCTTTTGTACTAGTTAAAGCTGGTAAATGAATAATGACTAATCGACTAAGTAAATCTTGTCTTTTCGCTACTTCTGTTATGCCATTAAATAGTACTGGAGCTAATAATGGTAAATTCACTTCGTCTTTGTCACTATGTAGCTTTCTAGTCGCATAAGTTCCTCCAGTTGCTACTCTACATAAAATATCTGACATTGAAGATGTAATTGAAGATAAATTATCATAGGCTTGTATATACCCTTTTGATACAGAAATCGCTAAATCTCTTTCATCTTTTGGTGGTGTTTTTAATGCAGTTACAGACGGATCAACAATACTTCTTAATAGTGTTGTAAACATGGATTTTGCACTACCATGCTCTCCTTGAATATTCCCTATTGGATATTCTTCTGAACGTCTAAAAAAGGATAAAAGTAGACCAATAGTTAATTTCCAATTAGACTCATTTCCATAATTAAGAACATTTTTTAATTCTTCTACATTTCCACCTTTGATTGGAATTGGTAATGATTTTGTGGAATTAGTACGAAAAAAATTAACTGGTGGATTATTTATGATTTTCCAGCCATCTTTAGAAATTTCTATAACTTCACGATATTCGTTTGCTAAATCTAAATAAACACAACTATTTTTTTCAGCTATTCGAATAAAAACCTCTTCGATTCTGCCTTCACTTTTTGCTTGGGCTTTTAAATAGTTTACTGCTGTTTCAATAGCTGAATTACTTACAAATTCATCAAAACGGTCTTTACATTCCAATATAATTAATTCTTTAAAATCATTTGTTTCCATATCATATATTTCATAATGCGTTTTGCCATTTTTCGAGATTTTAACTTTTGCATAGCAATCATTTATTGGAGTTCTAAATATATGAAAATTCTCGCATAATTGAACTACTAATTCTATATGTCGTTGATTTTTATCTTTCTTTTTAGTTCGTTGCTCAGCTATTTCACTTACTTCTTCTTTTGTGATATAATTATCCAGTAAAATCATTTATTTATATTCCTTTCAAAGAGCCTTTTCACTTCACTGATGGCTCTTTTTTTTGTCTCCATATCACCTGATTGCAGCATACACTCCAATTGATAATAACGGTCAAGTTGATGATACACATTTCCAAATATGTCTAAATCATAAAGGGTATATATATTATTTCTTATAAATACCTTAATGTCTGTAATAATCTTATTTACATAGCTTAAAGCTGAATTGAACTCTTTTTGAAAAGTGTTATTAATCCGATTAGATTCAATGTTCTTTATCACTTTAGAGTCGTTTATTTTGCCTGTGGACAACTTTAAATCATGCAGTATTATCTTTATAGCCTCTGATGTACTTACACCTCTAATAAACGCTACAACGTCAAACATATCCATTTGCTTCCTATTTCCACAACCTTTCCAGCAACAACACTTATTTGAATCAGTGTAGACTGTCATAGATGGATTTTTATCTTTATGGAAAGGACACATTATACATAATTTTGTACGATTAACATTTTTAAAAGTAACTCCTGCATATAACTCCAATATTTCAATGATAGTTGTCGATGCCTTGATTAGCTCAATTGGAGTTGGTTTCTTCATTTCTTATTTAACCATTCGTCTATTACTTCTTTAGAGAAAAGAATTTTTGATCTTACTCGAACATGAGGAATTTTCCCTTCGCTTACTTCTTGATAAATCGTTGTCATGCCTACACCAATGTAAGCACTTAATTCTTTGACTGTCATTGTAGTTTTATTTATTAACATTTTCCTTCCTGCCTTTCGTTTATCAAAATGATTTTTTAAGTTCACTGTATTAATATTATGATATAATTTATCATTTTTTATGTCAATATTTTATCGTTATGATTATTTTGTTGCGATTTCGTGATTATTAATGATATATTACTTTCATAGGAGTGATTTAATGAATAAAGAAGAATTAGCAAGTTACGTTAAAAGTTTGCGTCAAGAAAAAAAATTATCATATAGCAAACTAGCCGCATTAAGTGGAGTTTCACGAACATATTTAACGAATATTGAAATGAATCGTACTACTGGTAAACCTTCGGCTGATGTATTGAGTAAAATCGCTGAACCGTTAGGAGTTACAAAAGAGCATCTAATGGAAAAAGCTGGTTATTTAGAGGAAAAAGTAGAGTTAGAAGAAACTTTAATTGAAAAAACTTCATCTAAACTAGATTTAAGAGAAATAATCACATCGAAAAATTTTGAATTGTATTACTCAGGAATTAAACTTGAAAATTATCAATTAAATGGCTTATTAAAAATAATTGATACAATCATGTTGATGCAAACTTACAAAAATGCTAAAGGTTTACAATTTGAAGAAGATTTATTGAAATCGTTTGAATCCAGAAATAAAAAAATGGAGGAATAATCGTGGTTAATATTCTGAAGCGTGGTGATGGTACATATCGTTTCACGGTTAGCATAGGTCGTGGATCAAATGGAAAATATCAACGTAAAACAAAGACTTTCAAAATAGAAGAAAAACTAACTCCTAAAAAAGAAAAAGAATTAGTTGAAGAAGAATTCTTAAAATTTAAGCGTGAAGTATTAAGCGGTGAATTTATTGCTCCTAGTCGTAATAGTAAAATGACATTTGCAAAGTTTACTACTGAATGGTGGGAAAAGGTTGCCGTTAAGGAGTATAAACAAAAAACACTCAATCGCCAAAGAAATATTCTTGACACTAGATTGATTAAGGAATTTGGTCATATGTATCTAGACGAAATCACCTATGGTAAAATTGAAGATTTTTTACACAATCTAGAAAAAGATGGTGCAAGACTTGATAGAAAAACAGGTGGTTTATCTAGTGGACAACGTAAATCAATTCTTGATACATTAAAATCAATTTTTAAGTATGCAGCTAAACGGAAATTAATAAAAGATAATCCAATTAAAGATTTATCAGTTAAATTAGATGAAAGTAAATCAATTGAACCTTACAACAAAGAAGAAATTGAACGATTATTAACTGCATTACAAGATGAACCTACACGTTGGAAAGTTTACAATATGTTAGCAATTTTATCTGGTGCAAGACGTGGTGAACTTTTAGGACTTGAATGGAAACATATTGATTGGGAAAAAGGAACAATTTTTATTGAAAATAATTTAGTAGACACCAAAAATGGTGAGCCTGTCATAACTACTCCTAAATCTAAAAGTGGTATTCGCCCTGTTTTATTGTCTGAACCAATGATAGAATTATTAAAACAATATCGTGAAGAACAGAAAAGAGAACAACTTTTATATGAATGGAATGGTGGTGATTATCGTTTTATTTTCTGCCATGAAGATGGTAAAGCGATCTACCATGATACACCTTCAAAATGGTTTAAACGCTTTTTACAACGTCATAATTTACGTTTTATTCGCCTACACGATTTACGCCATCTTAATGGTACACTACAAAATGAACAAGGTGTAGATATGAAAACGATTCAAAAACGGTTAGGTCATAGTAAGATTAGTACTACTTTGGATTTATATGTCCATAGCACTCAAGAAACTAATCGTGTTGCTACTGAAAAACTAGAAAATGTATTAAACTTTAAAAATTATGTTAAAAAAGCCTAACTTTAAAAAGTAGGCTTTTTTTGTGTAAATGTAGGTAATGTAGGTTTCTTTCATACCTACATCATAAAATGTAGGTAGTCTACATACGAAAAAATCAGTCATATCAAGGGTTTCAGCGATTTTATGTAGGTATGTAGGTATATGTTTTACTTTTTATATAGATTTAGTTGTAAACTGTATTTTTTTTAAGTTTGCACCAAATTTGCACCAAACATAGTGTTTACATCATCATAAACATTGATATATCATCGTTTATATTATAAAAACCCTTCTTCTTACCGAAGAAAGGTAGCCACCACAACTCTACTCTACCTAATTTTACCATAATTTTATTCAAATTACCAGAATGTATGTTCTGTTTTTGTTTTTGAAAATTGAACTGATATACGAATTTTTGAACGTTACTAGCTATATAAATAAAAAAACTCATTTGTAATTCTCACAAACGAGTTTTAGATCAAATTCTTCCATACTTTTTTAATTTAAAAGATATGTCATCAAAAAAACTACAAATACCGATAATCCCGCTGATATTTTTAAGTTCCTACCTAAATTTAAATGATTCATCCATATCTCCTACTTTCAAAAATATTATTTTTCTGATATAGTTACATTCTTGTTGTTTTTCATAGATATTTTAGAAAATTCGTTAATTGCTACAAGTTCATCATACTAAATATTCTGTTTTATTACCATGAATAAAATGTGAACAATATTCTTTGAACGTTTTCCAACAATATTAACTGTTATATTGACATACTTATTTACTCGAAAACATAATAAAAAACTCATTTCAAATTCACTTTGAAAATGAGCTTTTTTTTTGTTAATTATTTTGAATCAAACATTGATAAACTGCCATCATATCTCGTTTATTAAGTTCTCGAATTCGATTAAATATTGGAATATCTTTAACTTCCTCTGTTAATTGGTTTTCAGGAACAACATCACTTACTTTACCAGTAAGCCACGTTTCAACCTCTACTCCTTCAACTATCTGTTGACGTCCACTTTCATTGATTCCACTTGCTAAGCAGCTAACACAAGGTATTGTTAATTTATATACTCCGTCATGAAGATTATCTTCAGAAATTACTTTCTTCCCTTTACAGAACGGACAAGGATTGCTTGCTTTTACTTTATTAATTAGTGTAACGATTTTTTTATAGCCAAATGCTTCATAAACATATGTTAGTTTTTTGAATTTACCATTTGTGAAATACTTGTCTATAATTTCTTCTCTAGTTTCATAGATGTCTTTAAAATCAGTTAGCGTTACTAAATTTTTGCTGCTTATTTCTTCAATATTTGTTTTAATGCGATCCCAAAATGGTAATGCATTTTGTAATACTACTTCATACCCCACAAAACTTGCTTGTTTTATTTCTAGCATTTTTAAGGCAACTTGTTGCTCTCGAGAAAGTAATGAAATTTCTACAGTTAAGGCAGTTTCTCCACCAACGATTGATTTTATTTTTTCTAAGACTGGCAGTTGGCCAACTGTTTTGATTACTTGATCTACTGGTTGATTTATAATCTCTCGAATATCAAATTCACCAAACATTAATTTTTTGCGGTGCTTTAATACTGTCCCTTTACAAATTGGACATAAGATTTGTTCTTTTGAAGTCTTCATATCTTCTTTAATAGATGATTTTGAAATTGACATATATCTTCCAATGATAATGTTAAAGCCTTCCCATAATCTTTGGGTTTTTCCTGCTTTGTCATAAAATGTTTGATCCCAGTATCCATATAAAAAAGTATGTTTTTCGGCTTCAGTCATCTCATTGTAACTTTTACTAATATCTTGACCTAGTTCATTTTTAATTTCTTCAAAAAGGAATTGTAATTTTGGATATTGGTAATATTTTAACACTTCCATTACATCTGGATGTAATAAACCTTCCCAAAAAGGTACATCTTTATTTTGGATTACTACATCGATATCAAATTTTTCAATTACTCGACGACCAGAACATGATGGACAATGATTATCTTGACTATAAAAGTCAAAACTTCTTGTATCTTTGTTAGTCGGATGTGACGCTACAATCTGATTTATTAGCCCACCAATTTCATACAAAAATGTATATTGGCTGTATAGATGTCTTTCTAAATCGATTGCTATAACTGGAACAATCGCATCTGATTCATATTCTCCATAAATAAGTCTTGCCATTGATGAAAGACTTTTTAATATTCCACCTTTATAGATGTTTTCTGCATTTTTAAAATAATTTATCTGATTTTCTTGTATATAGCGAACTCCATTTTGTACTTTAAGAGCAGATGAAATATGCGTTTGACGTTCAGATTTATCAGTTGTTATATGATTAAAATGATCATTATGACTGACAACATCCAGATGTTCAACAGGGCTAGTCTTTCTTTTGCCAAAATCTACAATATAATCCGAGCTTTCTAACATGTATGCATTATGTTCAATCATCAAAATGGAGATCGAATCATCTTTTAGAATTTCTCGAACACTATCGATGAATTGATTTAAAATATTTTGCGATAAACCTTTAGAGGGTTCATCGAAAATGAATAGCGTATGTGGATTTCTTGAATTCGAAAATAATTCAGATACTAAATGGACACATTGAAATTCGCCTGTTGATAGTGTTTGTGTTTTTCTTTCTAGCGTAAGATAGCCAAGTCCGAGTTTGATTAGTAGGCTTAATCGCTTATGTGCGATGTCTTCATTCGGTAGTTCCGGAAGTATATCTTCAATTGAGCGTTGGAAAATATCATCAATGTCATCACTATATTTTGTTAATTTTCTTTTAATATCTAAAAATGTAGCAACAGTTGATCGGCTCGTAATTGATTGGTTGCGATCTTGTCCAACCATAACTAACTTATCTTTTGGATATCGCTTTAAAAAATCTTTAGACATACACTCATTTACTAGAGTTGATTTCCCGCATCCAGACTCGCCTGTAAATGTTATCAGTCTATTTTTAGGGATTTGAATTTCAGCAATTTGGATATTACGACAATGTAGATCTTTAAATTCATAATACTCACTTGGCATAGCCTGATTTCGTTCCCAATAAATTGGCTTTGGTCGCGGAGATTCTTCTACGATTTTCCCACCATATTTACCACTTCCAGGTCCGAAAAATACTTGATCATCTGTCGCATCTAGCACTGTATCAGAATGGTCAATTAACCAAATTTGGTTTTTAACTCCTAATTCTTTTATCTCATCTAAAATTCTAATTAATGTTTCATGATCAAGTCCGACTGAAATTTCATCAATGATAATGATTGTATTTTCACTAGTCGCCATAAATTCGCCTAAGTAAAGTCGCGTTAATTCTCCACCAGATAAAGTACCAGTAATTCGATTTAATGATAAATAGCCAATATTCATTTTAATAATATTTTTAAGTAAATGTTGCTTTGCTTCACTAATATGTAATTCATCTGCAAGAGATAAGATTGTTTCTACACTTAAGTTATTAATATCGGAAATAGAATGTGGTTTACCGAATAACTCTATCTTAAATTCTTCAACCTTTTGATTATAACGATTTCCTTTACATTTTTTACATTCAATATTTTTCGTAATGCCACGGCCTTTACAATCAGGACACCAGCCTAACTCATTGTTAAACGAAAAAACTTCAGGTGATTGATGAAACAGTTCTCCAAGTCTCACACGGATGTCTTTAAAAACACCAGTATGTGTTCCAAGCGTAGAACGTGGATTAGTAGAAATAGATGATTTACCTAGGAATAGTACTAATGGCATATCTTCCATATTAATCGCACTAAAGTTTGTTTCCATTATGTTTGGAAATAAATATTGATATTCTGCCTTAGGTAATAATGAAACTAATCTCTTCTTTGATTCTTCACCAATTGTTTGACAAAAAGTTGTTTTACCAGAACCAGATAACCCTGCAATTCCTAACGACTGATTTTCAGGTAAAATTGCATCTAATTTATTAATATTATTTGCAATTAAATGACTTATTTTCAAATTCATATCCTCTCTTGTCTCATAATATTTTATTTAATTATGTATGTTCATTCCTTATATGACCTTTAATTAATACAAATATACTTACATTATTTATTTTAACAATTTAAGACAACTCAATCTATATTCTGCAAATATTTAAATTATCTTTAAAAGTGGCTTTTCACTAAAAATTCAAAAAAACGAAATTTAATTTCTTGATTTTTAAGATTATTTTGAAATTTCGTTTCATTTTTTTATAGACATTACTTTCCATTTTTGGTAGTTTTATATTATGTAAACGCTACTATTTTAATAGAAAGTATGGTGGAATACTTATGAAGAAAAGAAAACTTGGTAAATATGCGATTGCTGCTACTGTAGGCGCATCACTCTTATTGCAACAAATCCAAAATGTTAACGCAGAAACTACTTCACAGTACTCAGTCCCGCCTAAGCATGAACTACGAGCAGCATGGATAGCATCAGTAACAAACATTGATTGGCCATCAGCAACTGGATTGTCTGAAATGCAACAAAAATCGGAGTTTATTAAACTATTAGATGACGTAGAAAAGATGGGAATGAATTCAGTGGTTGTTCAAATTAAGCCGACAGCTGATGCCTTTTATCCTTCAAATTACGGTCCATGGTCTAAATATTTAACTGGTACGCAAGGTAAAGACCCAGGCTATGATCCACTTGCATTTATGGTTGAAGAAGCTCATAAACGTAATATTGAATTTCATGCATGGTTTAATCCATATCGAATTACAATGCCTCGTACGGAACCAGGTGATGCTACTTTAGCTGATTTAAATACTTTAGCCGAAAATCATCCTGCAAGAAAGCATCCTGATTGGGTAGTCCCATATGGAAAGCAATTATATTTTGATCCAGGCAATCCAGATGCTCGTCAATTTATTATTGATGGAATTATGGAAGTTGTAAAAAAATATGATATCGATGCCGTACATTTGGACGATTATTTTTATCCGTATCGTATTGCAGGGCAAGAATTTCCTGATCAGGCTTCATATGAAAAGTATGGTAAAGAAAAATTTGCTAATATAGACGATTGGCGTCGTGACAATGTTGATCAATTCGTAAAACTACTTCACAATTCTATTAAAAAAGAAAAATCCTATGTCAAATTTGGTATTAGTCCGTTCGGAGTTTGGAGAAATATCGCTAAAGACCCTACTGGTTCAAATACAACTGCCGGTCAAACGAATTACGATGATCTATTTGCAGATACTAGAGATTGGATTAATAAAGATTACCTAGATTATATTACTCCTCAAATTTACTGGAATATCGGATTTGATGCAGCCGCTTACGATACTCTAGCAAATTGGTGGTCTAATGAAGTAAAAGGTAAAAATATTGATTTATATATTGGACAAGCTGATTACAAAATTAATGCTAACAATGAAGCTTGGGCACAACCGGATGAATTACCAAATCAAATTGCCTTAAATCGCACAATTCCTGAAATTAAAGGTAGTATGCATTTTTCAATAAAAGACTTAAACCGTAATCCACTTGGTATTAAAGATCAATTAAGCCAAGATGTATATAAAACAAAAGCATTAATCCCATCGATGCCTTGGATAGATGACCAAGCACCAAAGAAACCGAAATTTGAAAATGCTGTTCGTACAAAAGATGGAATTCAGCTTACTTTAAATACTCATCCGAATGATAAAGATGTTTCCTATTATGTTGTCTATCGATTTGATGGAACACATAAAGACAGTACAGATGATCCAAGAAACATTTTAACGACAGTTCGTAAATTAGACAGTGGTAAAACAAGTTATCTTGATACGACTGCAAATATAGATGAAGAATACACATATGAAATAACTGCGGTAGATCGACTTCATAATGAAAGTAAAGTAAGTAATCAAATAAAAGTTAAAGCTGGAAAGAAATAATCAAAAATTAAAAGAGCTTCCAATTTTGTGGAAGCTCTTATTAATACAAACATTTTATACAGTTGCAGACTTCATAATCACAGCTTTTATCATAAAATAACTAATTTCAGCAGGCAATTCATCCTTAATTGGTCTTAGCTTCTCGCTTCCAACTGTTTTAATTACTTCCTTAATTTGGTTTTCAAAATCTCCTGGAACTACTTCATCCCAATCAAATTGATCATCTTCCATTGCACCTTGTAGAATATGATTTTCAACTGTAGTTGTGTTTAAACCTCTTTCTTTTGCGATTTCAGCAATTGTGAGACCGTTTTGATAAGATTCAAATGAGATTGTATGAGAAGGCACTTTTTTTATGGTTTGAGTTTTTGGTCGCACTATTTGCTCTTCAATCTGATTTTCTTCTTTATATTTCTGGATTACTTCGATAAATTGATTACCAAATTTTTGTTGTTTTTGTAATCCGACACCTTTGGCCTGTAGAAATTCCTCTTCAGTAGTAGGTAATAAGTTACATAAATCTCGCAATGTACTATCAGAAAAAACAACAAACGGTGGTACACCAAGTCCGCTAGCAATTTCTTTTCGTAAACTACGTAATTGATTAAATAAATCATTATCAACATTAGTTGTTTCAACTACTTGGATATCTTCTTTTTTCATTACATTTATTTTATTTAATAAAACTTCTCTTCCGCTATTTGTAACGGTTAATAATGGAAATTTGCCACTAGTAACACCAATATATTGTTCAGATGTTAAATAATCGATTAAATCTCCAACGCTTTTAAGTGTACGATTTTTAAATAAACCGTACGTTGTTAATGTATTAAAATTTAAGTCTAGTAATTTTTTATTCATTGATCCAGTTAAAACTGAAGCTACCATCGTTTTACCGAATCTTTCTCCCATTCGAATGATACAGGATAAAACAATTTGAGCATCAATCGTAATATCAATTGCAGTACGTTGATCGATGCAATTACTACATTTCCCGCAAACATGTTCACTTTCGTCACCAAAGTATTTTAAAATAAAAGCTTGTAAACATGTTTCGCAATAGCTGTAATCTTTCATTGATTGTAGCTTTGAAATTTCTTGTTTTAATCTATTTGGATCAAAAGTAGATTGCTCAATTAAAAATCTTTGAATTTGTACATCTTGTGCACTAAAAAGTAATATGCATTCACTTTCTAAGCCATCTCGCCCTGCTCTTCCTGCTTCTTGATAGTAACTTTCCATGTTTTTGGGCATTTGGTAATGGATTACGTATCGTACATTACTTTTGTCAATTCCCATTCCAAATGCATTTGTAGCAACCATCACATTAATATTATCTTGTAAAAATGCGTCTTGTTGTTTTGAACGTTCAACATCGCTTAAACCTGCATGGTATTTTCCAACAGAAATACCGAGATTCGTTAACTTAATTGTAATATTATCTACTTCTTTTCTAGTTGCAGCGTAAATAATACCAGATTCGTTTTTATTTTGTTTTATGTAATTATTTATATAATCTAATCGATTTTGACCTCTAATCACTTTAAATGACAAATTTTCTCTTTCAAATCCGGTAATAATCGCGGTTTCCTCTATTATACCTAGCTGAGCACAAATATCAGATTTAACTTGAGGGGTTGCGGTTGCAGTCAGAGCTAATATTGTAGGTTTTGTAGGAAGCTCTTGAATTAAGTTTTTTATGCGTAAATAGCTTGGCCTAAAATCATGTCCCCATGAAGAGATACAGTGAGCTTCATCTACTGCCACAAGTAAAATTGGCAATTTTTTGAGCTCGTTTATAAAACTTTCTGATTCCAATCGTTCTGGAGCAACATATAAAATTTTATACTCACCATAGCTTAAATCCATCATTCTTTCATTTACTTCATTATAAGAAAGAGAACTATTAATAAATGTGGAAGGTATACCTACTTGATGCAATGCATCTACCTGGTCTTTCATTAATGAGATTAAAGGAGAAATGACGAGGGTAACTCCTTGGAGAATAGTCGCTGGAATTTGATAACAAATCGACTTTCCACCACCGGTAGGCATAATACCCGCTGTATGTTTGCCTGATAAAACTCGTTCAATAATTTGTTCTTGTCCCGCTCTAAAATTTTCATACCCAAAATACTTTTTTAAGTTTTCTCTTGCAACTGTTAACATGTAAACCTCCTTTTTATAATTTCTAATTACAACTCTATTTTACTATAAAGTAATTGATGTAAGTAGACTTCTTAACCCATTTTCAAAATTTGCATTATCTTCTTTTTGACGTTTTTTAGGTCCTTTCACCCTACCACCTGCATTTCGAATTTTCTTAGAAACGTATCTAGTATGTAGAAGTGAATCGATATTTTCATTTGTATATTGAAAGCCATTCTGATTTAAAACATATGCCTGTTTTGATAAGACCATTGCAGCAAGACCATAGTCTTGTGTAATGATAACATCTCCTTTAGAAACTCGGTTGACTAATGCAAAGTCAACGGCGTCCGCCCCTTGAGAGATGACAATTGTTTCAGCACCTTCTCTTTGCATAATATGAGCAGTATCACATAATAAAAGGACATTTATTTTAAATTCAGCTGCAATGTTTATCGTTTCTGTAACGACTGGACAGCCATCTGCATCAATTAAAATTTTCATTTTTTTCTTCCTCTTTCAATTGTTCTTTTAAAAGATTTAATTCTAGATCAGTTAAATGTCGCCATTTGCCTATATCAAGATTTCCCAAATGAATATCCATAATGCGAATTCTCTGTAATTTAACGACTTTATAACCAAAGCTTTTTGCCATTTTTCGAATTTGTCGATTTAATCCTTGTGTTAAAATAATTCGAAATGTGAATTCATCTATCTTTGAAACTTTACACTTTTTTGTTAGTACATTTCCAATGAGTACACTATTTGACATACCATTGATAAATTCCTCGTCAATTGGATGATCGACAGTAACAATATATTCTTTTTCATGACCATGTTCACTATGTAAAATTTTATGTGCAATTGGACCATCATTTGTAAGAATGATGAGTCCTTCAGAATCTTTATCCAGCCTTCCAATTGGAAAAAGTCTCTTTGGATAATTTACAAAATCGATAATATTCTCTTCCACTGTGCGTAAACCAGTACAAGTAATTCCTACAGGTTTATTTAGAATAATATAGTCTTTATCATTTGTTAATTCAATTACTTCATCATTTACTAGTACAATATCATTTTCTTCAACTAAGCTGTTTTTTTCAGCAATTAATCCATTAATTTTCACTTCTCCTGAAGCAACTAATCGTTCTGCCGCTCTTCTAGAACAATATCCTGAAGCGCTTATAAATACATTGATTCTCAATCCTTATTCCTCATTTTCTAGACTTTTTTCTTTATCATAACAAAAAGTGTTGTGAGAGAACAGATTCACAACACTTTTTAATACTTAAATCGTCACTTCTTTAATGAAATTAATAAATTCTAAATTGCCGCGTTCTTCAGCAATTTCAATCGGCGTTTTACCAGAATTGTTATGTAAAAGTTTAGCTCCGTTTTTCAACAAAAGCTCAGCAATAGCAGTATTCCCTTCAAATGCTGCAATATGTAATGGCGTATGTCCTTCACTATCACAAATATTAGGATCTGCTCCATTTGTTAATAGAAAATCAATAACTTCTTTCGATTTGGCACCTGCAATTGCTGCATGTAGCGCAGTATTTTTCGGTATAAATGATAGCTTAGAGTTTGAAATTGCGTTAATTTCCGCACCATTTTTTACTAAAGTTTTCACGACTTCAAACTGACCATAGTGTGCCGCTATTCCAAGTAGTGTTAATCCATGCTCATTTTCCTTATGAATTAAATCTTGATGATCCCGCAATATTTCATTAACCCCTGATACTTCTCCTTTTTCTGCTGCATTAAATAATTTACTAAGTAAATCTTCCATTACTATACCTCCTTATTTCTACATTCAATTTGTAAACATTTTAAAAATAAATGATGCTTTTTATTTAAAATTCTCGCCTCATCTAGTTTAATTGGTACTAATTGAATTGTATTTCCTTTTTGCATTTGTACAAGTTTCCAAAGGTCTGAAACGATTACGGTACCTAATGTTGCATAGCCACCAGTAGTTTGTGAGTCTGCTAGAAGGATTATTGGTTGTCCAGTTGGCAATACTTGAATCGTTCCAAAAGTAGTTCCTTCCGATAGGATATTTGAATTAAAAGGTTCTAAATTAGTCTTATTCGTACTTAAATACATGCCCATTTTATTAAATGTGTCGATTGTAAGAGATTTAGATAAAATTTCAAATTTTATATGATTTGGTATTTTGTCAAAATGACTACTTCTAATAAATTTAATCGAATTATGCTTAGGATATTTTGGAATAAACCTATGCTGAATTCCACGTTTCATCAGCTTGTTTCTAATACTTGAGCCATAAATTAATGTACCTTTTTTAATTGCTAATCCGAGGGAAGCAGGTGCATATGTTGATTGACTTTCGAAATGAAATTCACTTTTAATTCCACCCGGTACTGATATGTATGAATAAACACTATGAACTGCACCGTTAAAAACTAGAATATCATCTTTTTCTAAGTCTATAACTTTATACATTTCAACCGCTTTACCGTTTAAACTGGGCTTTAAATTCCCACCAGTAATCACGATTGAAATTTGATTTAATGCTTTTAAAACTGTACCTCCAAATGCAATTTCAATACTCGCATCATTAAACTTATTTCCTAATAATAGATTTCCAATTTGAAATGCTAACTGGTCCATAGCGCCAGATACGGGAATGCCAAGATGTCTATATTTTTCCCTCCCCATATCTTGAATCGAAATCGATACACCTCTATTTAAAACTTCAAATAGCTCTTTCAAAGGATACTACGCTCCTATTGGTTTAACGATAATCTGATTGTCATTAAATACAGTTTGTAATTCCAATGCTAAATTAATCGAGATGTCAGAATCACTATGGATACAAATTGTATCTGCTTGAATTGGAATAACCTTTCCAGAAATTGTAGTGACAGTTTTGTCTGTTACAATTTGAAGAGCTTGATCAATCGCATCTCTAGTATTATGATGAACTGAGTTTGCTTGATTACGAGGTACTAATAAACCTTCATCAGTATAAGTTCGATCGGCAAATACTTCTGAAGCAAAAGGAATATTCATTTCAACCGCTGCTTCAATTAATTTACTATTTGCTAGTCCGTATAAGACTAATGAAGGATCAAATTCCTTCATTGCTTTCGTAATTGCTAAAGCTAGCTTTAAATTTGTAGCAGCCATATTATAAAGTGCCCCATGCGGTTTTAAATGACTGAGTTCAATTTGATTTACTTTGCAAACCGAATAAAGTGCTCCTATCTGATAAAGCACTATTTTGTATATTTCGTCTTCAGTAAACTTCATTTCTCGTCTACCAAATCCGAGTAAATCTGGAAAACCCGGATGCGCACCGATTGATAAATTATATTGCTTAGCTATTTTTACTGTTTCATATATAACGAACGGATCACCTGCATGAAGTCCACACGCAATATTAGCTGATGTAATATGCGGCATAATTTGCTCATCATTTATTTTGTAATTTCCAAAGCTTTCGCCCAAATCACAGTTTAAATCAATTTGAATCAAAATAATGCACTTCCTTTTTAATCGAATAGTTGTCCTTTTCTACCATTTGTTCAATTTGACTAAACTCTTCATTAGTAATCTCAAAAAATTTTATCATATCCCCAGCTTTAAAGTTTTTTGAACCATTATTTTTCGTTGAAAACACTTCAATCGGAGTACGGCCAATAATATTCCAACCACCTGGAGATTCAAATGGATAAATTCCAGTTTGATTTCCAGCAATGCCTACTGAACCTTTCAATACGTTTTTTGGTTTAATCAATCTTGGAGTTTCTAGAGCAGGATTTAATCCACCTAAATATGGAAACCCCGGGATAAAACCAATCATATAGATTGGATATATTTCTTCTAAATAAAGACGAATTACGTGATCTGTTGTTAGATTATTTTGCTCTGCAACTTTTTGGAGTTCTGTGCCAAAAGCAGAATGAAAACATACAGGAACTTCATAGATTGTCCGTTCTTTATTTTGCGGAGAATCATTGAAGTTTTTAAAAAGGAACTCAATTTCATTTTTTATTTCTGAAAAAGAAAAATTAAGAGAATCATAGTAAATCGTAATCGAATGATAGGATGGTACTACACCTGATATTTTAGTTTTAATATGACTATTTAGATAACCTGAAAAAGTATGGACTAAATTATTTATTTCATTTGAAATCGAATCACCTAGATAACATACAATTCCAGAGCATCCTACTGGAAAAATAGTCAATTTTGGTTTAGTCATTATGACTAATTACTTCTATTGCAAGCTTAATTGCATCCGTCAAATCTCTCTGTGACCAACTTGGCAGCTTTTGATCGATGACCGCAAGCTCATGTGAAGCAGGAATGTGAATAAATCCACTTGGAATTTGTTTTCTTAATTTCTGAAGTTCATTTAGCATTTGATACATAACGTTATTACACAAATAAGCCCCGGCAGAATTTGAAATTTCTGCAGGTAAATGGTGTTCATTTAATACATCAACAATTTTCTGAATTGGAAGTGTTGAAAATAATCCATCAGGACCTTCCAAATCAATTTTCGCGTTAACATATTTATTCCCTTTATTATCTGCAGCACCATCATTGCAATTTATAGCAATTCGCTCTGGTGTTATTTTAGATCTTCCTCCGGCCAGACCTAGTGAAACCACTGCGGATGGATTATAAGTATCGAATAAATTAAGTAACTCATTACCTGCATTTATAAAATCAACAGGTAAAACTTTACCGATTATTTTAAATGATCCAATGACTTGACCATCTAATTCTTTCACTATTTCTTCTGTAGGATTAATTGAAAAGTTCAAAAAAGGTTCAAAACCTGTTAACAATAATGTATTCAAGTGCTCTCAGTCCTTTGGTAAGATTTATATAGTAGAATACTTCTACAAAATGAATTTGAATTCCTTTGAATATTTAAAAGTTTAGGTTTTACATATTAAATTGTTTGCTAATGTTCTTTTTTAAAAATTGATCAAAATCTTTATTTAATAAAGATTTTTGCTTTCTATAAAAAAGCTTTATCGTAGAATCTTGAGTATTAATTACTAAGTTTTTTAATTTTTTTAAAGTTAATTACGGTATGTGAAATTTCTCATGAATATTCATTTATCATTGGTTGATTTAATTGTTAATTTTTAAGCTAAAAAAATGCTGGCCTTAATTTTCTTATTGAACCAGCTCCATTGCACACGTTGTTATATTTAATAGATGAAATGAAACAGATTATTTCTTTCTTAATTACTTACATAAGTAGCAGTACTTGATTTTATTAGTAAAGAAAATAGCCCACCTAGACGCATTATGAAAATTGAATATAAAACATATTCATGGCTTAAAAATCATATTTAGTATTAATTGATACAAATGAATTTTGGAGGCTATTAATATGAATGAGAACGAATCAAAACAGCGGCGAGCTTTATCAAAAGAAGACTATAATGAAAGAAAAAAGTTAGACAGAGTCCACTCCGAATGGACTAATGATCAGTCAGCTAAACTTCATTCACAAACAGTTGGCTCTAGTGGTCCTGTTCTGGAGCAAGATAGTGTACTTCATGAATCCTTACAAGAGTTAATTCATGAGAAAATATTAGAAAGACCGCTCCATGTGAAAGGATTTGGTGCATTTGGTTATTTTCAAACGATCCATTCAATGTCCGAATACACAAAACTAAACTTTTTACAAAATCCTGGTCACAAGGTACCAGTTATGGTTCGTTTTTCATTAGCTGTCGGTACGAAAGGAACACCTGATACTTCCAGGAATGTACGTGGTTTCGCTACAAAATTTTATACAGAAGAAGGTATTTTTGACCTTTTATGTAATCATATCCCTATCTTTTCTGTTCGTGATGCGATACGTTTCCCAGAATTTATTAAATCACTCTCACCTTCACCCCAAAATAACTTAATTGACCCTAATCGATTTTGGAGCTTCGTTTCAAGAACACCCGAGTCAATTCATTTTGTTTTACGACTCTACTCTGACGCAGGTACAGTAAAAAGTCTTCGTCACATTCTAGGACATAGTGTTAGTACATATGTTTGGAGAAATGCTCAAGGTATTAGAAAGTATGTTAAATACCTTTGGTATCCATTGGAAGGTGTACAATACATTGATCGCGAGGAAGCAAATAGACTTGCTGTTGAAAACCCTGATTATGCTGGTAAAGATCTATATGATGCTATTGCAAGTGGTAAATCAGTAGAATATGGCTTATACATTCAGCTCATGGATCCTGCAGATGGAGTGCATCTTTCTTATGATCCATTAGACGATACAAAATTATGGGATGAGAAAGAATATCCTTTTATACCAGTAGGGAAAATGGTATTAACTACTAATCCTGATAATTATATGGAACAAGTAGAAAAAGTCGCTTTCTCCCCTTCAAATTTACTTGACGGTGTGGAATTATCTTTTGATAAAATACTGCAAGGTCGAGCTAATATTTATACTGATTCTCATAGAAGAAGAATTGGTCCAGAATTTCGTAAAGTACCAATTAATCAACAGCAAGACTGGACTCCGGCTAATCAAATTACAAGTGGTGATGGAATATTTGTTCAAGGACAACAAGAAAGAGCTTCCATAACAAAGTATGATGATTTCGTGCAGGCTAGTGATTTCTATATGATGTTAACTCCTATCGAAAAAGAGCATCTTGTTGAAAATTTAGTTAGTGATTTAATTGTCGTATCCGATGATATTAGAAATAAAGTTCTGGAGTATATAAATAAGGTATCATCTGACTTGGCAAAAAGAATTGAGATACAACTAAAAAAACAATAAAGATTTAAAAATAAAAAATTAGAGAAAATTAGGTTTTACCTTATTCTTTCTATTCTTCAATTACAATTTCAATTTTAAAAAACCTCATGTTATTAAAATGAGGTTTTTTAGAACATGTCACAATTAAGATTTTGAGAATTCGAGTGATTGAATTGTTGTGTCTAAACAATTCAATCACTCTATCTTTTAAACAAATTAATGTTGCGTTAACAAATATTGAGCGTCTCGTAGTAAATACTCTGCGGCCTCATTTGTAATGTGTTTACCCCTTTGTGCATTAACTTCGTTTATAAAACTTTTCAAATTGTTTTGTGCTATTTTTACTTGAAGGCTATTTGATATTCCAGCATTGTCAATCCATTTAGTATCAACAAACTGTCTAACTAATCCATTTAAAGATTCATTGCTTGCGACCGTTTTAAACTGGATTGTTTTGGTCTCAAAATTACCAGCTTTATCAACTGAGTTTATGACTATGGAATGACTGCCAAGTGGTAACGTATATAATGGAATTGATGCACCAATTTTATATGGATTCATATCAAGTGTTACCATCGTTTTATTGTGATCAACACCTGAAAAGTTGTCTGCTAATGTAAACTCAGGTGTCATTTCGCTGTCATTTTCATAAACACTTCCATTCACTGGAACAACCCCTGAAATTGTTGGTCCAGTCTTATCGATTTTAATAGTAAGTTGTTTCGAAGCTTCCACATTTCCTACATTATCAATAGCACGATAATCGATAGTGTGTACACCTTCAGATGTCAAAGTTAATTCGCTTTGTTTTACCCATTCCCCATCGTCTATTCTAGTCTCGATATGATCGACTCCAGTACCAGTTGAATTGTCCATTGCACTGAACTTTATATTCACATTCTGCTTATTCCATCCCTCATTACCGATAAAACCATCTGTTAGTGCAGTAGTGAAAGGTGGCTCAATATCGATGCTTCGCCCATATACTTCAAACTCATAAATATTTGCAGTCCCAGTCTCATTATAGTTTTGTGGTGTCGCAATATATAGTCTTACATACCTGACTTTTGTTTTATTAAAATACCTGTCCGTACTATTTGAAACGTTGCCTGAAACTGAGTCAAGATCCGACCAAATAGTCCCATCTAAACTACCCTGAAGCTTATAATTTTTTGTATTTAGTGATAGGCTCTCTCCACCTTCTCCAGAATGCTTCACAATCCATCTGCTAACTTCATAGTTTTGTCCAAGATCAACCATCAACCATTTGTCCCCAGCCGTATCTGAAGACCACTTTCTACCAATATCAGTGGAACCATCTACTGCTTTTGAAGGTTCATATCCTATTAAACTTCCATTTGCAGTAGCTGTTTTGTTCAAAGTCAAATTGATTGGAGCTGGATCAAATGCTAAAGTTGTAACCTTAAGAGCCCTACTTTCCTCTGAAATATTACCCGCTGCATCCTTTGCTTTAACTGAGAACTGGTAGGTAGTTTTAGGGTTCAATCCAGTTACTTTAAAGTTAGTTCTCCCTGTTGTAGAGCCAATCAAAGTATCACCGTTATATATTTCATAACCAGTAACCCCAACATTACCCTTGAAATTATCTGATGATGCATCCCACGATAGAATTCCCATCTTGTCTGTTACTAAATTTGTGGTAACATTTTCTGGTGCAGTAGGTGCTTGTTTGTCTGCAAGAAGTGCATCATGTGTATAATTATTTATAGTCCAAGTTGCGATCGTACTTTTTGTTGCAAAGTCTCTTCCATTAATTACTACCCGATCGGCATAAATATCAAAAATTAAACCTTGCGCACCAGGTTCTTTTGTATAAGAAGGGTTATATTTTATTGCTCCATCTCTTATCATTGAAAAATACTGTTTATTATATAGAGTTCCAGGCAATCTTATATCATCATGCAGATGGCCTGTTACTAACACGGTTTGAGGAAATTCACCTACAATATCCTTAAACTTTTGATCCTGTACCTCATCACTTTGATAGCCGTCCTCCGACTTTGACATTGACACTGTATTCCCCAATGGCTGATGAATGAATAAAAAGATTGGTTTAGATTTATCTGCGCCCTCGGCCAATTTTAATTTTAACCAGTTAAGTTGTGTTTCCGAAAGATAGGCACTGTCCTTATCATCTGTCTCAGTTGCTAAATAGATAAAATGATATCCACTGATCCACTTATCAAAGTATACTGCTGGCATGCTAGTATGAGATAGAAATCGATTTTTTGCAGTTTCAAATCCAGTCATCCATCTTACATCATGGTTCCCAAATACATAGTTGCGGTCTAACTGGGGATATTTATTCATAGTTGTCATAAAAGTATCATATTGGGTATCCGTTCCACTATCAGTAAGATCTCCCACCACACTCACTGATTTCACATTATCATTTACCGCATCTTGCATTGCCTCATTTAAGATAATATCATTCGTATCACCTTTTGCATTAGAATGTGTATCAGATATTGCCATAAAACTGAATTTATAGCTAGTATCCTTCTCTGGTGTATTCGAAGCAAGTACTGTTACATTGATTTGTGTAGTTAAGGCTACATTATTTGGATTTGTAACTTCTACAGGAGGAATGGCTATTCCTGTTATCGTAACACTCTGCTCAGATTTTATGGATGGGTCATAACCTGAAGATTCAATATTCCATTTCACTGGTGCATTTACATTTCCGCCATCCGTTACTAGAACTATATTACTAGGCAAGCCTAAGGCAACCATATTTGGTGCTGTCCCGTTTCCCACACCTGTTATCGATTTAGGTGCAATAATATTTACTAGAATTTTGGGCTTAATTTCTACTACAAAAGTGGCTTTCTTACCACGTACTGTCACCGTTAAAGTTTGGTTTTGTGTTGGCGAAGAACTATTAAAGCCGCTCACATCAGATTCTCTAATTTCCTCTACACGGGTTGTACCGTCAATGTAATTTCCAGTGACTGCCATACCTGCGAGATCAAGACTTTCACCAATTCGGTAAGTAGTTTTCGTTGGTAGTTTAGTAAGAGTGATGCTGTTCAACGATTTCGAGAATTGAAACCAATTTATATTGGCTACATATGTTTTTCCAGGATAAACTTTTAATACAAGATATACTTTATGAACTCCAGTAACCTGAGTAATTTCGGTTGTCATTGTTTTATAAACATTCCAGTTATCTGGTGCAGTAGCAGTAGTTGAAAGTGTCCCTACTTTGTTTCCATTTGTACTATTAGGACCATCAATCCATATTTCAATATCCCCACCTGCATTCGATCCCTTTACTGCGATTCTTGCACTGAAATTTGTAGCGCCATTGTTACCGCTGCCAAAATCCATATTTGTGTATTCTAAATACTGGTTATCATTAGTTCCTCCAACGCTTTGTCCGCCATCTGGACATGATTCAACTTTAAGAAATGAACCTGACTTGGAACTAAAGTTCTCTGCTTCAATCTGACTATATCCATTAGTAGCTGCATTTACTGGTAGATAGCCAACAAAATTTCCGAGTATGTATGAAATGATTAAAATAAATGAAAGTAATAATTTATAAAACCTCGTTTTAGTAACCATAAAAAATCTCCCTCTCGCAATCCGAATGCTAAATAAATTCAATGAAAAAACAGATTACAACAATTAATAAACTATGAAATTATTTATATATCAATAAAATAATGTACCTCCTTTTTTAAATGATCCTTACATTGCCTTACGACTACTTCTTCTAGTGAATTCAAATATTACTCTTTAGAATCTTGATTTCACTTTTTCAATTTGAAGATGCAAAGTATTACACGGACAATTATATTTTCACTATGTAAATTAAATATGAATTTTATATTAAACTAAAATTCTCGAAATCATTGTGTTAAGTAATCCGTAATGATAATCGGGACCATTCACTTAAATAACAATATTTTTCACTTTTACGTTTGAGTAATTTCATTCAAAAAGTAAAACAAATATGTAATACAAAAGTAAGATAAAACTATATTCATATCCTTAAGGTAGAATAGTTTTTGAATGTTTATGTAAACACAAAAAAAGTTCAAAAACATTTAAGTTCTTGAACTTTTTTGGATGAATTATGCAATTTTGTCTTACTAACTTAATTTATGGTTTATTATTAGCCCTGGATCTTTCTAGAATTATATAAATGTTAGTTAAATTACTTAAAATTAACCATTAATTATACAAGTTAATTATTAAACATATATAAAGAAAACTTACTTTTTATGTTAACCAATGAATGCTATTAAGATATTCTTAATGATGGTTTTATTAATTTTCGCTTTGCTCAATAATTAATTATCAAATATTTAGTTCCAAAAATAAATTAGAATTATGAGAAATGAAAGCTATTTACTTTGGCTCAAATTACAAGATTTTTGTAATGATTGATATTAATGGTAGATAAACTACATAAGGGTGAAAAAATTTTTGCTTGCTAGAGAACAAGCAGAAATTTTTTTCATCCATTATAATTTACCTACTTAATCACCGAGACACGAGGTTAAACGCTTTTATTAAAAAAAAGAGCCCTAATTGATTGAAAGTTCAATTGGGTTTAAATCTAAATTCAATTCGCTATCTTACCTCTAAAGCAATGGTATAAATGGCAACTCTTTTTGAAGTATGTTCTTTCTCTCTATCCATCTACCATACTAAAAAAATATAAAAAAATAGCCCTTTATGAAAGTGTCAAAGATTATCATAAAAAGTGCCATTTATTAGTAAAACGATGTCACCTATTGCCCCAATGCAAAAAAATATAAAATAATAGCTTGCTTTTGTAATTTCTTTATTGAAAAGTTCTTTAATTGCTTGAACAAATATTTGTTCAAATTTAAACCAGCTTAAAATCCAAGCAATTATTAAAAAGCTTACGATTGTCATAATTATTTAGATCCTTCCTATTCCTCTTACTAAAAATCCCGCTGCCAACATTCAATATTTTTAATGAAAGTGAATCATTAAACTTGAATTAATTACGCAAGTTTTACCTATTCATTTACAACTAGTTCTCAATTATATCATATTTATTTTCTTCTTAGACAAACTCTAGAACCTGACAAATGCATCTTTTCTGTTAATTCAATAAGAAAACGGAAAAACTACTCGTAAGCTTGTTGAAAAAATATAGTTCAATCAATTTTATTCTTATTTTTTAAATTCTTCTAATCTCTGAAGCTGTACTCCCTTGTCATCAAAGTTTTCCTCTGCCAACCATTGAGTTAATGCCTCATTATGTTTTGGCCATTCTTCTATAAGCATTGAGAACCAGCTAGTGTTTCGTGAACGGTTTTTATAAATAATAGCATTTCTAAAAGTACCTTCATACGTAAAGCCTAAACGTTTTGCTGTTTGAATTGATGGAGCGTTAAGAGAATCACATTTCCATTCATAGCGTCGGTACTTTAATTCATCAAATACATACTTAGCTAATAATTGATGTGCTTCGGTAGACATTCTTGTTCTTTTTAGCGCATCGGAAAAATTAACATTTCCTACTTCGATTACCCCATTTTCCTGATCGATCCTCATTAAACTAAAGATTCCCAGTGGTTTGTTTGTCTCTTTATTTATTACTACATAAAAGATGTTTATGTTACTTTCTATTTTTTTTAGTAATGTTTGTTCAAAAGTCTCATAATTTTGAGGTGGTTCGTCGGATAAATATGTCCAATTACTTGGGCTGGAATTTTTATAAACGTTATAGAGCTCTTTCATGTGAGTAATCGATAATCTTTTGACAATCGTATACTTTCCGACATAACACATATCAGTTGGAAGTTTTCTTTTCTCCCAATTGGTTAACTCTTCACCAACAGGTTGATTGTATTCGTTTATTCTCTGATTCATTTAATGACCCCATTTCATTATAGAATTTTATTATAGTTTAACTTAGTAATAATAATTAATCTGCTCTTTAATAATTTATTCAGCGATATACTTGATTAATGAACTTACTAAACGACTCATACATTTCTAAAAAATATCGACCATATAGACGATCGAGTTGTTCATCAAATAGATGTGATAGTTGAACAAGAAAAACAAATATCCTTCTGTATAAAGAAGGATATTTGTTTAGTGCTGACGCCGGTTCTCCCTCAAATCTACTATTAAAAATATTTTACCACAAAATTCCAAATTCTTATGAAACTAACCTGCCCATTTTTTAAATAATAGATTTCCTTACTGCCACCAAATAAAAGAAAAAGAGAATTAGCAAATCATCAAAAAAGCACAAAAAAGAGAAGGAACAAATCAATTCCTTCTCTTTTCATAAAACATCAATTTTTCGTAATTGTTAATTGATACTGATCATAGTCAGAAATACCATTAGCTTCTTCTACGCGTATATAGTAGGTTCCTTTTTTCAGCCTAATTTGGCCGACTTCGGGATCGTCATATGTGTAGCGGTTGAATGTGCCTAAATTTTTACCTTTAGAGTCGTAGAAAGTTATCTTACCATTCATTCCAGACATAGGCATTTCAAGGTTGTATGAAACATATCGGTCTTTATCATTTACAAATTTAAAATAATCTTTATCACCATTTGCGACATTTGCGTTTAAATAGCCAAAACCGGTATATGTGTTTTTACCAATATATCTTAATGGTAGTCTGATTGAAGGAATACCATTTGTATATTTAGCTTTAGCATCTTCGTCAGTCCGGTTCAGTGAATAAAAACGGAATATATATTCATGAAGATTTGCAATATCTGGATAAGAATTAGCTATTTCAAAGAAATATCCATGATTCGGTTTAGCTTGGAATGAACTCTTTGTGATGTCGCCGTAATTTTGATAATAGCTTGCTTTCTCACGTTCTGTTCCATCTAATTTTTTATTTCCATTTGTATCTTCATAGACTTTAATGTTTACTGGTAAGTCATTAAATAGACTTGAGTACATCCCCCCTGATTGGGTTGGATCTACTGGTAAAGCCATAAATTCGAATCCTTTTAGAACTGTAGATGTACTAGTATTTTTAAAGTAGAAATAGTCTTCATCAGAAGAACTTGAGAAATTAGCATATTGTATCTCATCATAACTTTTAAGTGTTTTAGCAGCAGCGAACGAATTATTCGGTTCATATTTGTCTTTTGCTATTCCTTCTCCACCTTGAAATGTTAATTGATATGGTTCATCTGATGCACCACCTACTGATGAAACACGGAAATAATACGTTTTGTTACTATCAAGTAAAGCAAACAGATCTTTATTTTTATCTGTATAATCACGATCTTGGAAGGTCGTGTAATAATTAAATGATTTTGTTACATATTCAAAAGCACCTGAGTTCGAATTGTAAACATACGCTTGAGCATCAAACTGTTGATTTTTATTACCATTAATATTTAAATGAATAAACTCATTTTTACTTGGAGTGTACTTATACCAATCTACATCATTGTTATCTTGCATATAAGCCAATGGCCTTTTTCCATATCCTGTGATTGGAATTGCGTTTTTTAGCACTTGTTGAACATCCTCTGGATCCATTCCAGTCGTCACATCATCAATTGGTGTTGAATCATCTAATTGATTTATTAAGCCGTTTGATAAATCAATCTGCTTAAATGTATTGACCAATCCGTCTTCATCAGCTGGTAAGTCTAGTTTTGACATCTTAAATGCTACTTTTTCAAATGAGCCTGGAATAATATATGGAGCATCTGGTTGTTCATCGTATAAAGGTAATGAAAAGACTGTAATTGGAGCACTTGATAGTTCGATAATATAATCTGTGTCCTTCTTTAGTGTAACCGCACCTTTTTCTCCTTCACTTTTCCCGTTATGATCGATTGAAACGAGTGGTAGTGGTTGTTTTGCATTAGATGTGTTTATATATTCATCCCATTTATCTTTTGTATATACAGTGATTGAAGTATTTAGTCCGGGAATTGAACCCATTGATAATAAGATTTTTTCATCCTCAGTTGGTCTGTATGAAATATATCTAGCTCCAGTTTTTCCCTTATTAAATAGAAGGAATGAATCATCATTTAGACTAGTTGCATCAAAAGGTAAGGACGTAACTTCAATTGGATTGCTTTTTGACCCTGTTTCTTCATTAATGTTTAGTTTCTTTTTAATTGATAAACTAAAAGTAGAGCTACCTTTTGAACTATATCTTGAGTTTTTATCCATAACTTCAATGACAAGTGTTCCATCCTTTGGAGCAGTGTAAATGGTCCCTTCAGCAATTCCAGCAAGTACATCATCAATAATTAGTGGCTTAGAAGATGCTTTACTAGTTCCTTCATAGAACCGAAGTGAAAGCTTATCATCATAATTTTTAGCCATTTTTAACGTAAGACCTACATCTTCTCCAGCCTTTAATTTTAATTTATATCGATTAATTTGATGTGGTTTTGTAATTGTTCCTTTATATGAAGCCTCTCCATTTTCAGAAAGCTGAACAGCAGCTGCACCATCTATAATCGCTGAAGCAGATGGCTTTTTATATGAAACTAGTTTTTTCATATCATATTTTAAAGCTTTTACTGGATCGACAAGACCATAACCATAATATATATCATATCCGGATGATCCTTTATCAGTGGCAGTTTCTTCAAGAATTTGTTCTATATCATAAGATGAAAGATTCGGATACTTAGTTTTTAATAGTGATGCGATTCCCGATACAATCGGTGTTGCCATTGATGTACCACTTAAATAATAGTATGTACTACCAATCGTTGGAGCATAAATCGTACTATAAATGAACTCTCCAGGTGCAACTACATCCACACCAGGACCGTATGTTGAAAATGAAGCAAGATGTTTTTCACTATCTGTTGCACCAACGGAAATAACTCCATCGTATGATGCTGGGTAGCTATATTCATTTGTGCCACTATTTCCTGCAGCTGCAACAACAACAACGCCTTTGCTGATTGCATATTGAATTGTATCATCAAGTAACTGACTATACATTGTACCACCAAGGCTCATATTTATTACTTTCGCACCTTTAGAAACAGCATAAAGAATCCCTTCTGAAATCGAATAGTCTGAAGTGTATTCATTCCCATTAAAAACATCTACAGAAAGAATTTTAGCATTAGGATTAATACCATATGCGCCTATTTTATTATCCTTTTTTGCAGCAATAATACCCGCAACATGGGTTCCGTGGAAGTCTCTTACAGCTTGTGTTGCTGGATCAACTACATTATATGAACTAAGCAGTTGACCTGACAAATCAGGATGACTTCTATCTACGCCTTGATCAATTACAGCAACAGTAATTGCTTTTTTAGCAACAAGTTTTTGTGCAGCTGAAATGTTTAGCTGACTTAAATGATACGCCTCATCTTCTTTAGGATTTGCTACACTTGACATTAATTTATATTGAACACTTGGAGAAACTGATTTAATCGTTCCGTATTGATTATAAACACTAAGAGCAGTTGATAATTTTTTACCATTTTTTAATTTAACGATATCATACCCTAGAGACGGAAAAGACTTTACAACACTCATTCCAGCACGATCATGTATCGAATTAGAAACAAAGCTATTATATTTTACAACATATGTAGAATCGCTAATTTGCTCTTTATTTGTAAGGAAAGGCAGTGGAGCATGTTGATTCAAAAATTTTGGTTTACTAGTATTCTTTACTGCAGCGTCAGTTGGGGTATGTGTTAGCATACTTGCTGCTAAAGAAAAAACTGCGCTAAATTTCATTATTTTTTTCAAGAAGAATCCTCATTTCTGTTTTTTTAATAGATTGGTAGAATAATCATTCTAAAAAAGGTAAAAAGATGAAATAGTATTTTATAGAAAAGAAGCTAAAATCTATGTTTAATTTCATTATACCGTTATGTAATTATAGAAATTTGTCATACTATGAAAAAAAGAGAAAAAGAAGAGAAAATTTAAAATATAATGACAAAAGATAACTCTGAATTACATATTGAAACAAACCACTTTCCCTTAGTTAAGTGATCATTTTTAATGTAAACGAAGGATGAAAAGCATCTTTAAATGTAAAATACAATTCTATCATTCTCTTTTTTCCATTTAATACGCATTTATATAATTTATTCACTAAAATAATAATACTATTAATTTGTAACATTAGGGCATTAGTTGCTAACATTAAATAATTTAAATTTAATCTAATTGACTATCTTAAGCTTTTAAGCCAGTTCTTATAGTAATTTCGTTGTTCAAGAATGGTAACAAACTTTAAAGTATCATCACAATCAAAAATATCAACTAAATCCCAAGATAAGGCTTGTTTTCCAAAACTTAATTTATATGCTAAACGTCCACTCCCCATTGATCGTGTCATTGGAGATGGGTATACATTTAAAGCGGATCCATTGCAAAGAATTTGGATGCTCTTTTCTTCCAAATACAGTCTGAGATTTTCTAATGCCTCAAAAAAGCTATCGCCAATATAACTTCTTTCCTGTTGTTCAAAATTAATTTTCAGCATAACCATCTCTTCATCATTTGGTGCTTCTTCAAATAATTCAATTAGAACATCTTCTATTTTGTTTTCTTTCCAAACTAACTTAACAAATTTCTCCTCTTTTAGCGTTGAGAACACCTCATTTATAACTAACTCCAGAATATCTATTAGACTAATTATATCATTCGTTGTACTACTAATCTCTCATTCTTTTTTGTTAATTACTTCATAAATTTTTTTCTATAAACGCTATTTGGTAGGAGAAGGTTGCGAAATATAAACAATCTCGTTTTTATCTAAACGATCTTTATAGTATTTAATCTTTAAATATTGTCCATTATGTCTAATCACCCCACCGTGTGAAGCAGCATTATTATATCCACCAACTGATATCACACCTTCTGAATATTCAAAATAAACACCATTTATAGTAAAATTCTCCATATTCCCACCCTTATATTCGGAATCTGGATGATATTTTTCAACATACCCCTCTACAACTTTAACATTGTTAGTATCAATCAAATGTTTCACATGATAAAAAATATATACTTGATTGATCGTTAGAAAAATGAACATTAATAGGCAGAAAGTACCACCAATCCGACCGAATAACCTTGCAAAATTATAACTCCTAAATCCTGGATTTCCTTTGAACTCACAGCCTGGATGCATTTTCAGATTAATTTTCCAGAAAAAGAAAGAACACAAACCAAATATTAACGTTACGAAACAAGGTAACAACCATAAAAATTCATAATGGTATTGATATAGAATTTTCTCCAAGAACACTCCCCCCAATATCATGAAATATAAATTAGAACCAAAAATATGAAAGTTATATAAATGACAAATTAGATGATGACATTTCATTGGTGCAGTTAATTTTAGCAAAAATTTTATTTTCTGTAATTTGGGGTAATTTTACCTTTTAATCTAGAATTTTATTATATTTTTATTTAACTAATGTTTTGCTCCATAAAAAAAAATCGACTATTTAGCCGATTTTTTTGTTCATTGTCATCCTAACTAACAGTTTTTATTTCTTTTTTATTTAATAAATATAAGACGATCGAAATCACTAGTAAGAGCAACGGAATTCCCTGTACAACTAAAAAACCTTTGCAAAAGTCTAAAATAGTACTATCAGGTGCATCTGTTGCCATCCCACCAATAAATAGGGACAAAGGAATGGCGAATACATTTATCGCTAAACTAATGAAAAAAAAGTATAATTTTTTATTTTTCTTTTCTATTTTTTCTGCTTTTCTAAAAAGATTAACCCCACTTAAAATGAAAATTGCAGGAATACCGTAAAATATTATATATCCAAACATGAAAATACCCACCTTTAAAATATCCTATCGACATAATTTTGCCATGCTTTTGTTAGCTACCGATCGCAATTGATGAGATGCCCAAATGAAATTCATTTGTTGAAATACTCCCGCAATGGAACGAACCTTATGATTTCATAGTTCTTATGTAATACTGGTCTCCTCTCCTTTTACATTCCTTCTAAAAAAGATAATAACTAGTGCAATCGTGGAGACTAAAAGTGATCCAAACGGAAAAACAAGTGGAAAAAATATCGACGGCAAACCTTCTAAAATATCCGAATGATACCCCATGCCCATCAAACTCGTACCTGAATTATTAATCATTTCTACATTATAAGAGGATTCCCCTCGATCATTCGCTTCAAATGTTTCTTCTTTAATCTGCTGAGGCTGATTAATCGTGATAATTTTCCATTTTCGGTCACCATCTAGTACCTCATCTTTTGACAAGCGTTGGACGATTTTGATGCTATTCGTTTTCGTCTCACGATCTTTTACCGTCATAATGCCAATCCAGGAATTGTATCGCACCTCTTCTGATTCTTTATTTCGGTATGTATCAACATTGATTGCATCTGGTTTCGTGATTTCATGCCCATTTACAAAAAGGTGCAATTTTACCACTTCTTTTCGTTTGATGTCATTAATAATATCCGAATCGCTTAATGGTGCGGTTTTCCCAGTATTATCTTCCTTAAATGATATTTTGTTTCCTTTGACAGTAATTGTTGGATTTATTGCTTTCCCATTTTCTTCAAGCGGATAAACATCATTAATTTGATATCGTTTTTCCATCTGATTCCCAATGACTGTTTCACGCACAATGTTAAAGGTTGGAATCGCAGATAGAATAAAGATCATGCTCATGAATATTGTAATCGGTTTCATTTTTTTCATAATGCTCTCCTTTTACCAAACAAATCTTATTTTAATAACAATTACAGTCCAAGCTTAAAATAATTGAGTAAACAATCTAATGTATGTCCCTCACACATAGAATAAGGAGAACTAAAAATGATAATCAATTGATTAATATTTTATACTTTCTTTTTTAAACTAAAATGACATATTGCTGCTACTTTAATGGAATATCAAAATTAATTTTCTATTAAAAAGAAAAATAAAAAAAGAGCTTAAATACCTCTTTTATTAAAAAGATACTTAAAACTCTAATTTTAATATTTACGAAGATCCACCAACAGTCAATGAAACCTCAATTATCTCATTCTCAACTACTTCATTAGAAATTAACTTCAATAAATTTGTAGCGGCTAATGAACCCCAGTCAAAAGTTGAATATGATATGGTACTTAATCTTGGTGATACATATTGCGCTAATTCAATATTATCAAATCCTACGATAAATACATCTTTGCCTACTTGGTAATCTGTATCTTGAAGATAGTTATAGATTCCTACTGCCATCTCATCATTTAAACAAAAGATTGCACTTGGCTCGTTATAATTTGTAAAAATTTGTTTCGCTGCTTGTTCACCAGAATCCTTCATGAAATTTCCAGCGATTTCAATAAACTCAATATCTTGATAGTTAGATAATTCTTCTCTTACACCTTCCATACGTTTTGTTGAATCGTATGAACCTTCTGGACCTGTTAATGCATATACTTTTTTTACATCGTTTTTAAGAAGTTCTTTTATAGCTAATTGTGCACCACTTTTATTATTTATTAAGACACCTTTAATATTTTTGTGTTGTAATTCTCGATCCATCACGACCATTTTATAATTTTTTTCTGCATAATCTAAAAGCTCTTTATCTGAAAACGCCTGATCTAATATAATTCCACCATCTATTACTTTTTCAAGTAATAATCGATGTGATTGTACGCCAGAACATGCTATTAATTCATAGCCTTTATCGTTTAATGCTTGTCTCATTCCTCTTAATAATGGCCCGTAAAAATATCCACCATAATCAGCTAAAAATACCCCAATAATTTTTGTTTCTTTAACCTTTAACATTCTTGCAGCTGCATTTGGAACATATCCTAATCTATTTGCAATCTTTAAAATTCTGCTTCGTGTTTCTTCAGTTACCTTTGGGCTACCATTTAACGCATATGATACTGTTGAAATGGAAACTCCAGCTTCTTTGGCAATATCTTTTATTCCTGCCATCCCATATCCTCCATTCTATTGATACCAAAAAGCAAATTTCGTCTTTATTGTTTCGTTTATTACGATTCATTTAAATATTGTTTAAATTATAATGCTTAAATTAATATTATCAAAATTAAGTAAACTTTTCCTACTTTTTTTTCATTCTTTTTACCTATCCTTTGAATGGGTTATTTTTACTCACAAAAGGTGAGCACAGAAGTATTTTTGACTTCTTTTGCCCACCTTTTAATTCACTTTAGCTTGTCTATTTAGTTATTATGGAGTAACTAATTTGCTATTTTTCCAGCCCAACATTTTTGATCCTTTTTTTATGTATTCGTTTTTTAAGTATAAATCCCAAATTAATCCGGTTTCATAGTTTTCAATCATTAGTAATGTTGCACCTTTATCAATACCAATTACTCTGTCCGACACCCAATTTGAAGCGACATCGCGATTATATGAATCTAGAAAACCATATTTACTCCATAATTCAGGTACATTTTCATAGAAATAATTTAAAGCATTAATTGATTCTTTAGGTGTAAAGACAATAGATCCAGCAGCGGCTGCAGGTGCAATCGTACCATCATTCATAAATTCGTCACAGTTTGGATGAAATGGTCCAGCTCCATATGCTTTATATCCGTGTGGACCATCACATGCCGTTAATCCCCATGCATGTTCACTGTCTGCAAAGGTTTTAAAACCTTGGGCATTATCATTACAATATTGTTTTGCCGCTAAAGATGCTTTTACAGAGTTATCAAACCAATTGATCCCATCTTCATCAACAATATTTTCAAAATTAAACCAAGCATGTGAATATTGATGTGTAAATAACGCTCCTCCAGGTGAATGATAAAATTCATTCTCACCATATTTTACTAAATCTCTTCTAAATCCTTTGTAGATTTCCTTTGGAACTGGGTGAGTCGGAGAAGCAACTCCAAATATGTATTGCATTAACTGCTCCGCATACATATCCCAGTGACCAAATCCACCTGTTTCAGGATGATACCCCATAAAATACATATTATGTTCTTGATCATAATACTTTTGCCAATTGACACGTTTAAAGATTAATTCAAAAACAATTTTAATTTCTCCACCAAAGTATTCTGCAGATGTTACTGCACCATTCAGAAAAAGAGATGTATCAATAATTGATGCACAATCATAAAATGCTTCAAACTTTTTTGCCGTTTCCATATGAAGGAAGTGAAAGAAAAATCCTTCAGATTCCTCTACGTTATTTAAAAATGTATTTAATGTACCTAACGTTCTTTCATACCCTTCTTCGTATGAAATCCACTTCTTTTCAATCCCGATAATGATGGCACTTAGCCCAAAACCAACGGAGGCGATGCTAGCCATATCTCTATTTGATTCAGCTGTGTTATCACGAACTAAACCATATCCTGGACTGTTTTTATCAGTATTAGCTTCGTTCCAGAAAAAATCAAAACATCCTTTAGCTTCCAAGTCTAAAATTCTTTTATCCATTTTCTACACCTCTAAATCTGATTTTTTATTAAAACACTAAAATAGTGTTAAATCCAATTAAGCTGTTTAAATTCTTATTCACCTGTTATACCTGAGCGATCAACACTTTCAACAAACCATCTTTGTGTAATAAAGTAGATAACTAGTAAAGGAATTATAGTAAGCAATGTACCTGCTAATTCAATTCCTTCATTAATACTTGTGCCACTTGCTCCACCTTGAGCAGGGAATAATTTGCTGTAAGTCGCTACGAACTTTTGTAGCTGAAGTGGTAAAGTTGATAAATTTTCACCGAAATAGATTGATGCTAAGTAAGTTTCGTTCCAATACCATACAAGTGAAAATAAAAACGAAATAATATAGCCAGCGGATGCCATTGGTACAGCAATCTTAAAGAAAATCTTGAAATGTCCCGCTCCATCAAGTTGAGCAGCTTCTTCTAATGATGTAGGAATCGATCTAAATATTTGATAAAAAATCAAAATAAAAATCGCGCTATTTAAACCTTGACCAAATATTGCTGGTAATACATAGGCAGAAATACTATCTAAAATATGAATTTTATTAAACAAAATATATCTTGGTATGACGGTAACCTGTGGCGGAATTACAAAAGTTGCAAGAACTAAAATAAATAAAATATTTTTACCTTTAAATTGAAATCTAGCAAATCCATAACCGATTATTGAAGCAACAAATGCTTGTAAAACTGACGGCAATACAGTTACATAGATAGTTTGTAGTAATATTGGCCAATAATCTAATACATCTAATGCTCGCTTATAGTTATCTGTATACAACTTTGTTGGGATCCAGTTCACTAGCGAATTTAGTAGATCATTAATATCCTTAAAGCTATACGAAAGCATATATAATATAGGGTATAAGAATACAAAACCTATTCCGATCAACAAAGCATACATTAGAATTTTTACAAGTAATCCATCATTCCCCTGCATGCCTAGTAAGATTCTTCTTACTTTCGGTGCAATGTCCTTTTTAAGTCGTTGACTCACTTTACTCCCCCCTATATTATTTTTTTCTTTCAAGTAAAACCACAGTCCATACCATAATTAATAGAATAATAGTGATGATCACGAAATAAACCCAAGAAAGTGCTGAAGCATATCCAAATCCAGTTTCAATTTTAAACATGTTTTTCTTAATAAGGTCTATAATCGGATTCATTGTGGAAATAGAATACATAACGGTCGTATAGATAATATTTACTAGAATCATAGGAAATAAAGTTGGCAACGTAATTTTCCAAAAGATTTCCCATGTAGATGCACCATCAATTTTTGCAGCTTCATATATTTGCGTATCAACTTTTTGGAGGGCTGCAATAAAAATTAAAATTTGAACGCCGGTAAACCACAATAACAAAACCATATTATCCATAATGTATAAAAATAAATTACTAAAAAAATTAGGATTTGCAGCAGCTATTTTATAAAAAGCATATTGTTTTATTTCAGGAATTGCAGTTACTCCTTGCTCTGTTAACTTAGTCAATACAGCACCACTACTAATAATAACTGGCAAGAAAAAGATTGTTCGAAAGAATCCCCGAAATTTAATCGGTTGATTTAATAGAATCGCGATTATTAAAGCTATAATTACTATGATTGGAACTGACACAACAACATGTGCTGCAAAGTCCCCTATTTGCTTTAAAAACTCTACGTCAGTTGTAAATGCATCCTGGTAGTTTGACCATTTAGCAAATTTTGTTTGAATACCATCAGTTGTAATAATGACATGAAAGAAACTTAAATAGAGTGAATAGAAAATTGGATAGGCTGTAAAAACAGCAAAGCCAATCACCCATGGCAAAATAAAGACGTAGCCTACTGTCTTTTTGTTGTTAAATTTTGAGAAAATGTTATTCATTGCTAAATTCCCCCTTCATTACAGCAAAATCTTTTGCTGCAACTGTAAGGCCACCATTTTTATAAGGAGTATTTGTATAATTAATGATAAAACTTATATTATTTGAATAAGTAACTTTTACGACACCTTCACTCAAAACATCTCTACTTACAATTGAATCGTCTTTTACTAGCTTCAAACTTTTTTGAATAACATCATATTGTTTAATAACTTCTTTTTTCCAAGCTTTAAATTCTGAAGTATATAAATCTCTTGAAGGTGTTTCAGAAAGTAAATACGATTTTTTTTCAGTTAAGTAAAAAGATGGATATGCACCATAATCGATTAATTTCAAAAGCTCTTCTTCTTGATTTGACCAAAAATTAGAAAACGGAGCATAGTAGTCAACATATCCTTTTAATAGGATTTGCAAAAATGGAACTGTATCTGAAACGTACAAGTAGTTTGATGATCCCATTGGAATATCCAAATATTTATCTGTCATACCCCAAGCATAAGCATTTGGTTCATAAAGTGCCGTCTTATCTACATCACCACTATTTAAAACATTAAGAACCTTTTTTATCGATTTTTTACTTTTTTCTCGTGTTGATGTGTGGCGATCATTAAATGCTGAATATAGTTCGTTTCCTACCCCATCAACAGCCAAGTTTTCCATACCATATTTCTTGTATTTCTTTTTATCTTTTTTTGCATAGTCAATCGATTTTTCAGGATGTAAATAATAGTAGTTATATCCATTCTCGACGCCCATGATTGCTTTTGTATTTACTTGTTTAGCTATATTACTAGCACCAAATAGACTTGATGAGCCTTCATATGCTTTCGTGTAATCTGTATAAAAGAATAAAGGGATATCCTTTTTCTTTAGCTCTTTAACAGTATCTTTTACATCGCTTTTACTACCGAGTTTTCGTTCAAATGGAAACTTTTTTGGAAATGTGCCAGTCAGTCCGTTTTTATTCCAGCCTTTATAGACGATAAAAAAATCATCTACTCCCTTTTTCTCTAGCTCATTTACGTATTTTGGAAGCTTGCTAATTGGAGTCATTGATACAACTGAATCCCAAAATAATCCTTCTTTTTTCTCACCGCCCAAAAATTCTAAGCGTAGCATTGGATGATTAGATGACTTGTCTTTTAAAATCCCTGTTTTTATTAGGTAAGATTGACAACTTTTAGCCATCCCTACATAATTAGCATTTTTATGATCTAGTATTTTATAATGTAATTTAATATCGAATTTGTTCCGCTTCTTTTGGATTAAATCCATTGCTTTACCACTTTTTTGATTTTTACTAGTCGGTTGCTTATAAGCATAACGGTATGTGAAATGGGAAGTAACCCAATTAAACTCAGTAGATAGACCTGCTTTATACGCATCAATTCTCGCATAGTTATCTCCTTTTTCGATAATTCCGAGTAAAGCATTTTGATTATCCCCATGAACAACTCCAAATACCGGTATGCTTGCTTTATAACTTTCATTTGTATCTTCTGATGGAATCGTTGAAGTGATTCCCTTGTCTTCACCATATATAGTTGCACTATAAGGTGACTCCATTTTTACGCCGCTCTTTTCATATCGTATTAACGCTCCGGATCCATCTGGTATAAACATATAACCAGGAATGTCATCTTCTTTTGAAGCTCCCAAAAACGGATAGACATTTGCCGAAACAATTTTCACTTTACCCATTTCGATAATATTTGTTTCAGGTATAGTAACTACAATATCATTCTCAGTTAACTGTACTGAAAGTTTCATTTTTATTTTCGCTTGTCTAAAAGATATATTTGCATCAAACCCGTCTGCTTTCTTTTTAAGGTTTATATTTGCAGAATTGGTTGTAATACTTTCTTTTCTTAGCTTGCCTTGCATATTTAAGTATTCAATCGTTATGGCAGATTCCACAAATTGTTTCCAAGTACTATTTAACTTGTAATTTTCCATGTGATCGAGTGTAGAACTCCATACATAACCGTTCGATTTATTCTTAACTTTAATCGCTAGAGATTCACTATTAACATATAATGCTAGTTTTTCATTTTCCGCTATCTTTTCAAAACCAGTTAATGAATCATTGAAACTTTTAATATTATTTTTATGTACTTCCATTTGTGTAAACTGATTGGAGGTAAACTTCTGCGTATTTTCGTTGACAGAATTAATTAGGTCATTATTTTTTTCGGCATATACATTTGGTTGTATTGATAACAGTAACAATGAACCACACAGTATAATTTTCTTATACACGAATCATTACCTCCTGGATTACTGAATAAACGAAATCGATCACTTGATTTAATAAAATATAAAGAACAAATAGAACAACAATTGTAATGACACAACTAAATAATGTGAGTAGGATATTCTTTATTGTTTCTCCTATTGTAAAATTATGGATTTCTTTGATCATGATAAACAAAATTATAAGTGACCAACCAATCATAATTTGAGTTGTAAATGTAAAGAGGAAAGATTCATTTATTGTTATAATTCTTGATAGTAGTGTAACTGGAATACTAAACACTAAATACGGAGCAAGTGAATAGATTGTCCCGATATAGACATTTTTAAAGCTACCTTCACCATCATTAATCGTACTAATTAAATAGTTCATAATGACGAATAGCGCCAGTGCACCGAAAAAAATCGAGATGATTAAAAATAAACTAAAGCGTTCTAATAGTTCGGTGTTGAAAATGAAACCAGTAAATTTAAGTGAAATTAAATATTCAATGAAGAATAGTAAATAAAAAATTGTAGCTGAAAATACAGAAGCTTTTTTCAATTTTTTAATTTCATAAAAGGTGTCGATAGGATGTCTAAATAGTTTAAATAGAAGGAATAATTCACTTACAAGTTTGATATTTTTAAAACTATTAAATGCAATTTTAATCCCTTTAAAATAGTCTTTTTTGCGATTTAAATATCGAACTATGTAATATACGAAAATACCTAAAATGACAAAGGTTAATACTGTACCGGTATGTTTCTCCATAAGTTTATGGCGAATCTCCCAGAATGACTGTGAATATCCTTCTTTATTTTTTGCTAATTTAAACTCGTTTAACGATTCCTTATACTCTTGTTGTTTATAATAAGCTTGTCCCATCGCAATATGTGCTAATGAAAATGATGAATTTAATTGAAGTACATCTTGCCAATACTTTTGACTTTTCACATATAGACCTTCTTCAAAGTAAGATAAGCCTTGGTGTAACTTATTAGTAAATTCGGTAGGTTCAAATATGTGAATGATTCCTTGCTCGGCATCTGCAACATATAGATCCCCTTTTGTATCAACACTAATTCCTGATGGTTGCTTAAAAATCCCTTGACGTTGTGCGTTTGATTCCTTGCTTCCGAATTTAAATAATAAGTTCCCTGTGCTGTCATATTCGTAAACATAACCATTTGAACTCAGGACATAAAAATTGCCTTGATTGCCTACCACTATATCAATTGCAGAACTTGATGCATAAACTCCATCAGTAAGCATATTTGAACCTGCTACATTTAGCTTTTTTATGGCTTCACTATCTAAACCATTTGTAACGGTATAAACAATTCCTCTTTGATCAATGTCAATACCGGTAGAAGCAATTGGTACATTCATAAAGCCTTTTCTTACACCAGTTTTAGACATAATGTAATTTTTAAAAGTTTGATAAAAAGAAGTGGAAGCCCTATTTGCGCCAAAATAGCCTAGAAATTCGCCGTCTTTATTAAGCTGAATAATCCCATTGGCAGCTCCTTCGCCAATAATATACATATTGCCTCTAACATCCACAGATAATTTTAGTGGTTTAAAAGGTTGACCTTTTCCAAATAGCGGTGAATCAGGTTTTCCATACTCTGCATGTAATTTACCGTCTGAAGAAAAACAATAAACCTTTTCTTTAATTACATCGGCAACATAAAGTTTATTGCCAACTCCAACTGAAATACCAACAGGCTTCTCTAAGATCCCTTTTCCAATCGTTCTAATTAATTTTCCATATTTGTTAAATACAATAATCTCTTTACTTCCAGAATCTGCAACATATATATTGTCATTTAGATCAATAAATAGATTCTCTGGTTTAATCATTTGATCATTCGAAAGGATTCCAACAGCCTCATACGCAGTTTGTGTTTTAATTTCTTCTCCATCAATCGAGATTGTATATGTTTTATAGGCATCAGCTGCATAAGTATCTGCTGGAAACATCATGATCATCGCTATCATAATTAATAGTAATTTAAAAAGATTTTTATAATTTTTCATTTACTATCTCGCTCCTAGCATTTACTTAATACCTGAATGAGCCATCGTATCCATTACTTGTTTTTGCATAAATATAAAAATAACTAAATTAGGAATAAACATGATTAATGATGCTGCTGCAGTTAAACCTGTTCCGGCAACTGTATTCCCACTAGCAGTTGATAACGAACTCATATAAAATGCAAATGTTTTAATTCCTTCATTATTTACATATAGATCTGACGTTTCAATGTTATTCCACACTACTTGGAATGCTAAAATTGCAACGGTTGCTAATGCGGGTTTAATGTTAGGAATAATAATACGAAAAAATATTTGCAAATCCGATGCACCGTCCATCCTTGCTGCTTCAAGTAATTCATTAGGAATTTGATCGATAAATTGCTTTACAAGAAACAATCCTACTGGAAGAGCAAGTAATGGTAGAATATGAACCGTAAAAGTATTAATTAAATGTAATTTTTCAATAATAATATATCGAGGTATCGCGACTGCCGCTGGAACAAACATTAGAGCTAATGTATTAACCTCGAAAATTGTATTTTTCAGCTTGAATTGTTTCTTTGACAATGCATATCCAGCCATAGCGCTTATTAGAATAATTAGCACTACAACTACGATTGTTACGACAATACTATTAAATAAGTATCTTGTAATTGGTGTTCCACCTACATTTCCACTATCTAATAAATTAAGGAAGTTTTGCATTGTTGGCTTTTGTACAAAAAAACGTGGTGGAAAAGCAAATAACTCATCGATTGGTTTAAACGCATGATTAACTATATAAACGATTGGTGAACCCATTAAAATTGCCATCGGAATTAAAATGAGATAAAACTTTATTTGACTTTTATGAAATTTCTTAGGATTGATTTGTGTCCCTTGAAAAGAAGCCATCTGATCCCTCCTTATCTACGTAGTTTAATTAATCTCTCTCCTCAAATAATCTTCTTGCTACCTTTGAAAACAAGTAAACTACTAATAATAAAACGACAGAAATTGCTGCAGCATAACCCATTTCATAACGAATAAATCCATAATCATCGATATGATTGACCATCAACTGGCCTGCATTTTGAGGTGTTGGATTTGTTCCTGAAAGTGCGACACCGATTGCTCCGGCCTGAAATGTATTAACTACTGCCATTACAGCACCAAATAACATTTGAGGTTTCATAGATGGGATTGTGATGTAGATTATTTCTTGAAAACGGTTTTTGACCCCATCGATATAACCTGCTTCATATATTTCAGGATTAATATTTAAAATCCCCGACAACATCGCTAAAAATCCTACGCCCATACTTGTCCATAGCGTTACAATAATCATGATTGTCATTAAATACTCTGGGGATTGTAACCATTGAATTGGTTCAGTTATTAAATTTAAGTTTAGTAGTATTCCATTTAAATAGCCTGATGCATCCCCACTAAAAATAACTGTCCACAAAACGGTCATCGCAACACCGGCAGTCATTGATGGTGAATAAAGTATTAGCGCCAAAACTGTTCTAGGCTTATGCGGAATTTGTGCTAGCATCCACGCCATTAAAAAAGATAAAATATATCCTCCTGGACCAACAATTAGAGAAAACTTAAGCGTATTCGGTACTACGTTTTGCATAAAAACCGCATCTTGCGTTAATAAACTTACATAGTTTTTTAATCCGATAAATTTTGGAAATTCGATCGAGTTAAAATAAGTAAAAGATAATCCAATGGCGATTAAAACAGGCACGATAATAAATATTAAAAATAGAAGAATATATGGGCCAAGAAAGACCCACGTGTTATAATCAATTTTTTTCTTATTCATTATTCGTACCTACCCATTTTTTGACAGTTTCTAATCTTGGAAGAATATATGGTTTGACAACTTTACCATCTTTCATATAGCCAAACTCCTCCATTTTCCTTCTAATTTCCCGATCAACGATGATGGTGGAATCATCTATAGAAGCCCGTAAATTTGCACCGTTAAACACCACTTTATTCCAAGAATTACTAATCTCGCGCTCAATCATATATGCTCCTGGTGTTTTTGGAACTTCCATTAAGTATTTCCATTGCTCTAGAATGACTTTTTTATGACCTGCTGGTAATGGAGCATTTTTAAACGCTTCCAAATTAGCAGAATTCCACATATATTCTGTTCCATAAATCGTTTGAAGATTCGTTGCGAAATCGGTCTGAGTCTTTGTAGACATCCACCATTTTAAAAGTTTCCAAGATTGCTCTTGTTTTTTGCTTTTTTCAAACATCATTGCTGATTGAGCAGACCCTGTTGCCCATCTAGAAACTGATCCATCTTTTTGCTCAACACCCGGGTATAATGCAATATCCCAAGAGCCTGCAATTTCTGGCGCAGCAGATGTTAATTTTACATATGTCTCAAAATTTGATATTCCAATCGGTATTGAACCATAACGGAATGAATTATAAAAATTAGGTACTTGTAGAGGTAAGCTATACATTGTGTACAAATCGGTCATTAATTTCAGACCTTCAATCGATTCCTCCGAATCAATTGCTGTACTCATTCCATCCTTTGCATATAGATCTCCACCTTGCTGATAAATAAATGGAGCTGTAAACATAAATGCTTTATTAGCCGAAGTACCTGATAATGGAACAAAGAAATTTAGTCCATATCTTTGTAATTCAGGTAGCATTTCTTTCACATCAGTCCACGTATTTGGAATTGGAATATTTAGTTTATTTAATATGTCTTTGCGATAATATAGTACGTAAAAATCCTGTGTTTCTGGTAAAGCATATACTTTGTTGTCAATCATCATAGGCATAAATGCACCTGGAGAAAACTTTTGGATATACTCTTTAAAATCTTTGAATTTACTCAAATCAGTTGCCGCCCCGCGCATCGCTAATTCATATGGAGTACCAACACTAATACCTAATGCAACATCAGGCTGTTGATTTCCAGCATTCGCAAGTATTAATTTTTGCTCGTTTGGCATTACTGAAAACTTAACTTTGATACCGGTTTCTGCTGTAAAAGTACTATCAGCCATATTTTGCATTAATTCCACATATTGTTGATTCCGATTTACCCAAACCTCTACGGTATCTTTATCAACTGAAGAAGTGTCGTATGTTTTTTTAGTAAAAGAATAATAGAATTCCTTAATTTTGCTTGTAAATTTATCGAAAAAACTAGTAGTAGCTTTAGGTAGTTTAGTATCACCATTTACATATACCCGATCAATTAATAATGGTTGTGTTTGAAGCGAACTTTGAATATTACCTAAAATTTGTGTCGCTGAATTCGATCCGTCTGTTAAGTCCGTTAACCGCTTTGGAATTTTATCTGGATCATTTTTCAGCTTATTTAATTTTGAAATAATTAAAGACAAATCAACTTCTTCTAATGATTTTGAATCATTTGTAACTCCGTATATTTTTTGCAACTCTTTTTTATTTTCATTTAACTTTTTAGTCCATGAAGTTAATTGATCTTTTATATCTGGTAAGTATTCAGTAATTTTCCAATCACGATTACTATCAGTTGAATTACCTGTTAATTTTTTAATTGATAAGCTTAAATCATTTATTTCATCCATAATGTCTTTTAAATTATGTATTACTGGTTCAACCGGAGATGCGTCTGCTACTAATGTAACCTCATGCTCTCCTTTATCTAAATAGAAGTAATATCGTTTATTTTTCTCATCAGTTAATGTTTTGTTTTGCCACTTTTCTGAAAAATCAAACTTGTAATGTTCTACTTCTTTAAATGGAACTTTACCGTCTATTAATAAACTTCTAAACACCGGGGAACCGGATTTAGCATTTTGTAATGTTTTGAATGAAAGTGCATATTTCCCGTCTTTTTTCACATTTACTTTCCATGTAACACTTTCTCCTGCAGATTCTCCTCCATATAGCGAATTCAGTAACAATTCATTACTTTTATATGGAATTACATCTGGACTTTTGATTGTAACAGGCCGAATTCTTGAAGTGTTTTTAATGTATGGATGCTCAGCCTCTATTGTTATCAGATCTGATTGTACTTTTTCGTTAAAATATTTTTCTTTATATTTTTCATACGAAAATAACTTTTTCGGTGATTGTACGTAAACTCTCCCGAGTAGCATACTTCCACTTGTATTTGTTAGCGTTATAACATTTTTTCCCTTTTTCAAAAGAAAACGCAATGGTTCTGGTTGTAAATTACTAGGATCTTGAGCCATGATGTGATTCCATTCCTTAATTTGAACTTGCTCAGGAATGAGTTCATTACCATAGTTGTTTTTTTCAAATTTTTTATCTTTATCTTTCCAATTAATTGGGGCTACTATCCTTCTACTCTCATAAAATTCAAATTGTCCATTTATTTTAATAGAAAGTTCTGGATTCGCAATCTCCTTACTTAAACCATAATAATCGAACCCAATTTCATAAAGTGCATCTTGAGGTATATTTAGCTCGATATTGACCGACTTGTGATTCGAAAAATTAATAACGCTTTCATTATAGTCCCGACTATTATTTACTGAAATGTAATCATTCTCATTTACATTTTTAAATAAATTAGGAGAAACAGCACTTTCAAATGAAGTGCTGTTTTTAACTTTTTTCTCCCATTTTTTCAGGACTTGATGAAATTGTTTTTCTACTAAATTCTGTTCACTTGATTTTAGATCAGTAGCAGAATTGGTTTTTTTTGTTCCTTCTGCACGAACAGCTGAAACATATAAAAAATTGATACTACTAACTAATAATACAACTGATAACCATTTACTTAGTTTAGATACCAATGTCATCGATCCTTCCAAGCTATTTATGCAATTATTTTTTCATTGCATTAACTGCATCATCGTATTGTTGTTGTGCTAAATTATTTAATTGCTTCGCATAGTCTTGATAATTAACTGATCCGTAAACACTATCCTTTAACAAATCAACAATTTTTGCATTATCATTGTCTCCAATTTTAATTCCTGTTGCTGCTTCCCAACGTGATGCTGCGTAGCCTGGTACGAATTTAATTGGATCAATCATTGCATGATCTAAATTTTCATATGCTTTTTGAACTCCTGGTACACTAATCATATCCCAGTATTTTGCTAAAACTTCTGAGTCAGTAGTAATTGGTAATGTATTAATCTCTGTACCAGTTTCATTACTTATATCCATTCTTTTTAAAAAACCTTCTTTTCCAAATGACATAAATTTGGCAAAATCATAAGCTTCTTTTGTATGTTTCGTACTCTTTGCTACACCTAAGTAGTCAACAGCAATCGCAGTTCTACCACCGGGAATCCCAACAAAATCCCAATCAAAATCTACATTTTTTGAAAAATCACTATTCATCCATGTGCCATTCCAAAAATAGGCTAGTTGCCCTGCTTTAAAAGCGGCCCCCATATCATCGCCACTTAATTGATCTTTTTGTTCTTTGTTTAAACCTTCATATGCATAACCATTTGTTCCTAAATCTTTTGCTAATTTTACACCTTCAAACATTTCAGGTGAATCTAAGTGATATTTACCATTTCCATATGTAAACCAATTTACGTTTTGATTTTTAGCTCCTGAGTACCAATCAACGAAATCTGTCGTTGAATTGATCCCTACAATTCCTTTACCTAAGTCAGTTGTTTCTTTTACCCCATTAATAAAATTAGGTAAAGAAATGCCATATTCTGGTGCGTCTATGTTTGCATTATTAAAAATATCTTTGTTTACGTAATACCCCATAAAATGTTGTGCAAATGGAATTGCAAACGTTTTGTCACTGCTTTTCGTTGATTCTTTAATTGATTCTGGTAAACTAGTAAACTCTTTATCTTTATTTACTAAATCAGATAAATCAAGCAACCAATCATTTGTTACACCAGATGGAATATCTGATAACATAAACACATCCGGCAGTTTACCAGCACTTGCTGCTGTTGATAACGAGCCCTTCCAATCGTCGGTTGTAATATTCTCATCAATTTTTATATCGATGTTTTTGTGTGTTTTTTCATAAGCTTCGATCATTAAACGTTCTAGATTTTTTTCAGATTCAGTACCAAGATTCCAGTTTGCATAATTTAAAACTATTTTTTTATCTGCTGAGGTTGAAGAAGTTTTATTGTTACAGGCTGCCATCGTTAATGCGACTGACGTTGCGGCGACAATTTTCAGAATTTTTTTCATTTTTCTATTTCCTCCTAAATCTAGTCATATAATCAGGGTTATCGAAACGTTTCTATGAAATTATTATACATAATACAGTAATCGCTTTCAATCGAATTTCATATTTTTTGTAAATAATTTTTAATATTGTCGAATTTTTTTAACAATTTATTAATAACTTTATTTTTATATAAAAGAAACCACTTGAGCTGGGGCTCTCAAATGGTTTCTTTATACTACATACAATTAACGAATTTTAATTCTGCAACTTTTTCTGCCTTGTTTATGTTTACAATGTATTGGATTTCATCAATTTTTTCTACTTTAATACAATTACTTTCTTGTGGAGCCCATTTAGACGAAGTAAATAAAAATTCTTCATCTTGCATAACTTTTACATTTACTTTAATCTCATTTTCTCGTTTTTCAATTTCAAAGATTTCACCAGATCCGTATTCTATAAAAATATCATCTGTAAGTTTGACTTGAATTGGAAGCATTAATCCACTTCTAGGCGGAATCGTAAGCTTCTTACCTTTGAATAACAATTTATCTTCAAATGAAATACTTGTCTCTTTTTCATATTCATCAAAGTTGTGCAAAAATATGAATTTGCCATTTTTTTCTGAAATACGAGCAAAAGCGTCTACAGCTTCTATTTTTTCATCAAATGCAAAACTACTATAGATCCCTATCTTATTTGCAATCTTTTTAATAGCCTCTAATTGATAATCAAACTGTAATTCCATACCTAATCCAATCACAACAACTTTACCGTTACCACAATCTTTTTCAAAGGCAACTACATCTTTTTCATCATCCTCTGTCCAAGCAAACGCTCCTTCAGTTTGGCCATATGTCTGCATCATTGCTGCAATGTTTTCCATTTCTTCAACAATAGCAAAACCATGTTTGATTTCTTTTTGTTCTACTTCTATAAAATCTTTCAAAATCGTACATGGAATACGTTTCATAGTTTCAGTCGGTAAAGTTGGAAAAATAATCAGATCCCCACCATTTTTAACATAGTTTACTAGTTTTTGCTGGATATTAGCATCCATCCACTTTGTAGAAAATACCCACAATGATGGGATTTTTATCAATTCAATTTCACTAGTTTCAAGTAAATTATACCCATCATATGCAATATTGTTTATAGTTAAACCTTTAGCAATTCCATTAAATAAAAACGCTTCTCTCCATTGCTCTATTTCTCTCATCATTCCTTCTGTATACTCATTATGAAATTCTGTCATAAAATAATCTGGATAAAACGCTAAGTGGGTATTATATTCAGGTTTTGTCTTTAAGAGTTCATCATTATATACTTGAAACATTTTCCCTAAATGTTGAATTGGCTTATAATGTGCTCTCTCTTTTCCATATGCTGAAAGTGGTGCTTGCCATTCATGTCTTTTTCCAAACAATCCTATATCTTCATAATTTTCACCACTTACAAACATATAATAATTAACAGCATTCATACCATTCGCAAAGCTTAGTCTTGTAATTAAATCAAATGCAGATGGTTGTAGCCTTGGTTTATCAGTTATACAACCACCTTGGAATTCCGCTGAAAATAATGGCTGATCCTTCGATTGAACTGCTCTAGTAAATGCGTTTGCTATTATAACATCTGAATAATTATCGTATTCTAAGTTACCAATATAGTAATCTCCGGCAATAATTACATTTTCTATTTTTGTCGTCTCAATTAATTGTGATATGCCAATTGGATATTTCATTCCGCGCTTTAAAATACCTCCAACTGTATCAAATCCATGGATATTAACAACAAACGGAACAGAAATTTGATTTTTCTCTGCAAATTCCTTTAATTTTTCAATATATGTACGATAATGTTCGCGCATAAATAAGCTATATTCATTTTGTAAAGCGAATGAAAAACCTTCTTCAACTTTTTTAACCTTTTTCTGGACAAATTCTTCGATACTCAACACTTCATCAGTTAATATTTTTTGAAACTCATTTAAAGTGTATTTTTGTTCTAAATACTCTTGAAAGTATTTAAGAGTTACATCATTATAGTCACCTTGATTTGTAACCCAGTGGAACATTCCTACTTCATTATCAAGCTGGAACATGATAACCGGACCACCATTCGTCACTTGAAGTGGGGCTATAATTTCACATACATGTTTATACCATTTTTGTGTTTTTTCTAAATAAATAGGGTGCATATAGCTGACTAAACGTACTGGATGACTTTCTCCTTTTTCATTTTTAGCTAATGCTTCATCATAATTGTCAATCAGCCATGACGGTACACCATGATCAACTATTTCCGCCATTACATATGGACCTGGTCGAACTAAACAGTACATATTTTCATCTTTAATCATTTGAAGAAAAGCTCTTATATCTTTTTCAGGCCTTGATTTTCCAGTTAAATCAATTTCACCTTCTGTTTTTTCATGAAACTGCCAAGGAATATATGTACTTACCATATTTGCTCCGGCTGCTTTTATTTGTTTAATTCGATTTTTCCATTCGCTTTTTGGTAGTCGAAAATAATGCAACTCCCCACCGAATAAAATGACTTCTTTTCCATTTATTATGACTTTTTCATTTTTAATTTCTATCATTTTATAAGTCAGCTCCATTTTAATAGGTTAAATTTTGCCATATTAATAGAAGAAACAGGAATTTCTAGAGAAGTCCTGTTTCTTTTGCTTATTGAAAATAAATTTTTAATTGATCATCTACCTTACCGTGTTTTTTAGATTTAATTAGAATTGATTCCCCTTGTTTTTCTAATTCATATTCATCACTTGGTAAAATTTCTTTTTTTGTACTAAGTTTAATGACATCTTCCGCTTGTGTTAATCGGAATAAAATTGATTGATCTTCAATGCTTTGAATTTCTGCAGTCGAATACTCAATAAGTAGACCATTTATCTTTACATTAATTGGAAGCATCACACCGTCTTTACTATTAAGAGTAAATAGTCGACCGTCGAATAACTGTGTATCATGATCGTTTATATGGAATTGTTTATCAAAATCATCCAAGTTTAGAATATGAATAAATCGTTCACTTTCTTCATTAACAGTTGACGTCATAAAAATCCCGTGATGTACAAAGTCATGCGTAAGTTTAGGCGACGATCCAAGTTTTTCAAGTGCAGTTTTAAACAAGTCAATATCACATCGATAGGACATTGTAAAAGCTATTACTCTACCTTTACCAACATTTACGTCAAAGCCACAGACTGCATCTGTTCCGTATACATGAAACACTGGTTGTCCTTTAGTCAGTTTAAAAGTTTGTGCTCTATTTGAACGAACTTCTGGTCGAGGCTTTGCCCAATTATTCGGATAGATTGATAGATAATGATATCGTTCTTCATAAACATCACCATTAGGCTCTATTTCTAAAGCATCAATTAATATCGTACATTCATTACCTTCAATATCGAATAAAGGTAGTTGACCATAAATAAGTAATGAACCACCAGCTTTTACATAATCGGCTAATTTCTGTTGAATATGCTTGTGTAAATATTTAGCAGATGGTAGTACAATCACATTAATTTTTTCTGGATTTATTGACCTATTTTGAATGTCAATTGAACCGAATCGGTAACCAGCTAATAACATTGCTCTACCCATTATTTCCCATGCACCATATGAACGATTCATTTCAATATTTGAATAGATTTCTTTCATCTTTTCACTATTTGGATAACGAGACTCTGTCATGTAATAATCTGGAATGAAAGCAAAAGCTACATTATCATGTTCTTCATTCATCGTTGCTACTTTTTCTTCAACTGCCATTACAGTCTTGATTCCTCTAGTCATACGAGGATACGTATAATTTAGTTCGCCTTCAGGACTAATTGGTGCAGCAAATCCATGTCTTTCACCTGTAAATGCAACTCGATCGTTTCCATCATTCACTTTTTGATCTAATCGATAGTTCCTACCACCTGTCATTAAGTAATAGTTGATTAGTCTATTTCCTTGAGCAATGCACATTCTATGTTTAAAGTCCGCAGCTGAAACATCTAATCGTCCTCCAAATGTCTCACCATAGTTTGCGTCACCACAAGCAAATTCAACTGATGTAAGTGGTTGATCTTCGTTATGGACCGCATCCATAAACCCATTAATTAAATACAAATCTTGGAAACTATCCATATTTAAATTGCCGAAATAAATATCTGAACCAGAAATATAACCAGGTGCTTGAGTATAAGTTTCATATAATTGACTAATACCAATTGGATAAGTAAATCCACGTCCGCCACCAGTACCATGTATATTAACAACAAATGGAATATCCTTTACTCCGAATTCTTCACAATAACTACGTAACTCATGGACATATCTTGCAAAACGATTTCTCATATAATAGCCTAAATCAAAATGCAGTTCACTAGCGTATTCTTCTTTTGGAGAACGTATAAACTGAGTTCGATTATGATAATCTTCAAAATCAAACGGATAACGATTAGTTAATGTTTTATCGTCGTATTTTTCTTTTAACCACTTAACAAAATCTTCTATTAAACCATCAGTTAAATCTGGTGTATTTGAAACCCAAGACAACATACCAATTTCATTATCAAGTTGAACCCCGATAATATTCCCGCCATTTGTTTGTAGACGTGGCTTAACTTCTTTCATAATTACTTCATACCATTTCTTAGTTGCAAGAAGGAAATTAGGAGCTAAATAATCCAATGTTTTCGTTTCTGCGGGTTTATTGTCCCATCCAACTGGTATCACTTCAGGATATTTCTCGTATACCCAAAAAGGAATCCCTTCATTTTTCATTTCCGCCATTATGAATGGACCCGGACGAACAAAAAAATACAAATCGTTTTCCTGACACAAATCAATGAATGCACCGATGTTCAATTCAGGGCGAGTTCTCCCATCAACATCGAATTCTCCCTCTATGGGCTCGTGACAAATCCAAGGTACATATGATGCTACTGCATTACAACCAGTTTGCTTTAATTTATCAATTCGATCTTGCCAATCTTCTTTATCCAATCGATAATAATGTATTTCTCCACAAGATATGATGACTGGCTTTCCATCAATTAGAATTTGTTTATTTTGTACATCTACCATCTAATCACTCCTTAAAAATTCTAAAAAGGCGAATGAACCACCTTTCTAGAAACGTTTCGATTTTTAGTAAAATTTTTTTGATAAAAACAGTTTACTAGATTTTAACTATTATTTAATTGCTTTCGTAATCACATCTACTGCATCTTTATGGCTTTTATTAGCCAGTTCATTTAATTGCTTCGCATAATCTTGATATTGCACTAAACCTTGTGATGCGAAATTGAATAAGTCCCACACATTTGGATCGTCTTTATCAGCGATTTTCACACCAATTTTAGCTTCCCAACGGGCTGATATATATCCAGGTAATGTTTTCATTGGATCTACTAATGCATTATTTAAGTGATTGTAAGTATCTTGAATACCAGGAATGCTATAAATTTCCCAGTACTTATCTAATATTTCTTTGTCAGAAGAAATAGGTAATGTTGTTAAATCTTGTCCATTTTTTACACTTAAATTCATACGTTCTTTGAAGCCCTCTTTACCAAATGACATAAACTTTGCAAAATCATACGCTTCTTTAGGATGTTTCGTATTTTTAGAAATCCCTAAAAAGTCATTAACAATCGCTGCTCTTCCGCCTGGAATTCCGATATAATCCCAATCAAAGTTTAATTTTTTCATAAAATTAGGAATATTGTATGTACTACTATAGTAGAGTGCAATTTGTCCAGATTCAAATGCTAGTCCCGCATCTTCTCCACTTAGTCCTTCTTGCTGTTCCTTATTTAATTGAGAGTATGCATATCCATTTGATGCTAACTCTTTCATTTTATTCATTCCATCAATCATTTCTTTTGAATCTAAATGAAATGAACCATCTGCATAAGTATACCATCCTAGTTTTGGATTTGCAGCACCAGGGTACCACTCAACTAAACCTTGAGTACTATCAATTCCGACTGTTTTATTTTCAAGATTCGTTGCCTTTTTTGCGATATTTAAAAAATTGTCAATTGAATAGCCACTTTTTGGTATGTCTAAATTTAAACTATCAAGAATATTCTTATTCACAAAGTAGCCCATAAAAAATTGAGCAAATGGAATTCCAAATACTTTCCCCTCTACTGTGGAAGCATTTCGTACTGTATCAGTAATCTTAGAAAATTCTTCGTCTTCATTAGCATATTTAGAAATATCTAATAGCCAGTTATTTGCTAAACCAGTTGGAATATTATTTTGCATGAATACATCTGGTAATTTCCCAGCACTTGCCAATGTACCTAATGCCTGGTTCCAATCACCATCTAGTACATCAACTTGAATATCAACATTCTTATGCTTTTTCTCGTATGCACTGATCATCATTCGTTCAAGATTTTTTTCATTTTCTGGACCGTTATTCCAGTTCGCGTATTTAATAATAATCTTTTCTTTGCTTTTTGCTGTACCAGATGATTTTTCTTTCCCGCACGCTGCTAAAGTAAACACTAGAGTTGTAGCCATTGCAACTTTCATAAACTTGCTCATAAATCTACCTCCTCATATTATTAATTACCTTTTCGAAACGTTTCACTTAGCAAAAAAATATAAGTGCATCTTAATCGAAACGTTTTTATAAGTAAAATTGTACACACTTATGTATGCGTTTTCAATACTTTTTCAAAAAGAATTTAATATCTTTTTTGTCGAGATTTATTTAAAGTTTTAAAATTTTCTTAGATTATGATACTGCTAAACTAAATATTGATTTTTAAATAAAAAAGAAGCTGTCTAATTAATTAGACAACCTTCAGGTATTTTTTATTAATTTAAATATAAATAAATAGCATTTTCATTTATATTTAAATTTCCCTTTATCTCTCCTATACCCTCGACTGCAATAGAATCCGTTTTTACAATGGGACTATCTTTTACTATTAGATGTAATCTAACAATATTTTGAATTCTATCTTTCCAATTGGTAATAACAGGTTGCTGAATAAGGTAGTCTTCATTATTCATTCTTACTTTTAAAAAGTTTTTGTGTAAAAGTTTATCTTGATATGGAATGACATTCATCGGATCAAAGGATTTTGAAGTTATTTCACCTTCAATAAATAGATGAATTCCTTTTTGTTGCTCAAATTCTTCAACTGTATTTTTTCTATTTTGAGATACATAATTTATTACAGCATCTGTTTCAGGAGTTATTTCAAGATTACTTACTTCTTTCGTTCCATCGGAAAGCTTTTTTATTAACTCATAAAGTGTTTCTTCTTTTTCTAAAAAGCTTTCTTTCCAACTAGGTGAAAACTCATCAAGTAATAAACACATAAACAAACCAGAACTATAACAACTCTTTCGAATATCTGAGGTGGATTCGTAATTGTCCATAAGTTGTTGTCCATATTTTTCTATAATCGAATTATATGAATTTGAGCTTTTTTCCGAATAAGCATTTAGTTCAACAAACCATGCCGGCCCTTCAATCGTTTCAATTAAATGTTCGTACACTAAATGTTCCTTTATTATAGAAGCTCTTTTTTCTCTAAGTGCTATGAAACTATTAAGATATTGTTTCTTTTTAAGAACATTGTTTTCTAACACTGCACTAAAAAGGCTAGCTCTTTCCTGTTTTCTTAATTCCACATTTTCTTTTAATAAGGGATATGTAATTCCCATCGTTTCATTCGCAAACCTTTTTTCACCCTTAATATATTGAAAACCGTGAAATAATTCGTGTACAAGAATCGAAAATAAACTTCCATAATCCTCGTAAAATTCGAGATCTACGATTGCTGTTGGATAATCATCATAAAGAATAAGTGTACAACCATTAAATTGATCGTCCCGCTGTAAAATTTGATATTGATTTTGCTCTGTTTTCGTCATTCTAGGATGATTGAAAAGATATACATAACTTTTATCATATAATGCGTATGCAACTGATTCAAAACCTGGCCAATAATTATTAAAATTTGTATTTAATAAATCTTTAGCAATTTCATTAAAATTTTTACTCATCCGCTTCATCCTTTATATAAAAAATCCTTTGTAATTAGATTCTCTTTGAAATAAAAAATTCCTTTTTTAGATGGACTTATGCTATTTATCTATCAACTTCAAGGCAGTTTGGTTGTATTAGATTTACTTGCATCCAGCTTCCCACTTAAAGCATCGCTTAGTACAATTGAAATTTTAGCATAATTGGAATATAAACTTAAAAGTAATAACGTTTTATTTGTTTTCTGACTGCTCCAATCAAAATTATAGGGCTACATAACTTTTTTCAATTGTTATATATAATCTATAACCTTATGAACTTCAAAAAGTTCACTTTCATTTATAAATTGATTAAGTAAATGAATATGTCCTGCACCGTATAAAACAAAAATTCTTTCAGCATCTGACTCGATTAGTTCAACTATGTTCTTATAGATAAGTAAATTTCTATAATACCAATATTTAGCTGTCCACATAGCACCCACTGGATTGCTTTTATTACCCATAAGAGCAAAATTCATATAAAATTTTTGGTTTGCCTTATTGAAATCATTATGATTCAAATATAGTAAGAAATCTCTAATTGAATGGCTACGTAAAAAATCTTCTGTTTTTGCAATTGTATTTTCCAATTCTTTTGCAATGTCATTATACTTTTCTGAAGCGTGCTCTTTAGTCCATAATTCGATATCAGGAATATCCGGCTCAGAGTTATTCCAATCAACACAAAATACTTCTTTGTGATTCATTTCTTTTGCTAGTCGAAAACCAATTTGATGATATTCATTTCTAGTTAATTCGTATTCTCCTAGTAAAAAGTCATTATAAGTTTTATTTGTATATACATGATCATCTGGTAAGATTTCTAATGCAATCTTTGTTGGTTCAAACTTCTTTAAAGAATCAACTACTCCTTTAATTTCTAATTGTTTATGTTCACTCAGAATATCATCTGTTTTTATTTTAAATAAATCTCCATTATCAGGATTATTTAAATGTGCAGTTCCTAGAACAAGAATACTCGGTTTGGCCATTGTTATTTGCCCTCAATTCTATTTACTTAAATAGATTCTACTAAATTCTACAATTTTCCTTTTCTAACATAAAATCGTTAACCATACTGACAATAGGTCAACAAAAAAAATCGACTAAACAGCCGATTAGATTCTAAAATAATTCAATTTTTTCTTAATTATATTTAACTGGTCAATTCCTCTATTTTTTCATTGCACTTATAACAGGTTGGGCACCTTTTTCAGAAATAATGGTTACAAGTAAACTAGTAACCATATCGGCTTTTTGACTGTCTGTTGCGGTTAATAATCCTTTTTCTTCGAGCATTTTTAAAGCATCTTCTACCATACCGACTGCGCCTTCTACAATTTCTCTTTTAGCTTGAACAACTGCTTTCGCTTGTTGTCTTTGTAACATACTACTTGCTATCTCAGGTGCATAAGCAAGATGACTTAATCGTGCTTCATGAACTTTTACTCCACTTTTTTGAAGCCGTTCCTGTAGCTCAATTTGTAATTCATCAGCTATCTCTTCTGCATTCCCTCTTAAAGAAAATTCATCTTTATTTGTTGTGTCATAAGCGTACTTCGTTGCAATATGACGGATTGCTGTTTCGCTTTGAATCATTACAAATTTTTGATAATCTGTAACTTCAAACATGGCTTTTTCAACATCAACTACACTGTATACTACAACTGCAGCAATCTCAATCGGATTCCCGTCGATATCATTAACTTTCAATACATCGCTATTGAAGTTAACAGCTTTTAGATTAACTTTTGATTTACTTGTAAATGGAATCGTACAATAGAATCCATCTTCATAGATTGTCCCTAAATATTTCCCCATAAATACCATAGCAACTGCTACATTAGGTTGATTAATGACAAATCCAGTTGAAATCAAACAGACGAATAAAAATGAAGCAATTATGAAAAATAGATTATCACTAGCTAATGAAGTAACTGCGCTAATTAGTAATAATAATATTATTAATGCCAAAACGATGTAACCGTTAATTCGAAATGCTTCTTTTTTCATATTTTTCTCCTCTTCTGAAGTAAATAACTTCGCTAAATTAATTATTCATTTATCCCTAAAGTAGAAATTTATTAAAAGGATATTTAACCTTATTAAAAGATTAATCAATTAAAATTAAACTACGGCCATAAAAGTTTTTTTAACCATCTATCTCCTTCAAAGCAATATTTTAATCGTATATGCCTTCGATTTTCATCAGCCTGCCAAAACTCCACTTCTTTTGCAGCTACTCGATACAAAGTCCACGATGGAAACACTAAATTTGGATTTTGTTGTAAAATTTCAATTTGTTTATTTAGCGCCTCATCGAACTCAGAATGCACCTTTAAAATTGAACTTTGTTTGCCAATCAACGCTACTGATCGCGCTACGGTACCTCTGGCTAAAAAGTCTTGGGTACTTAATTCTTTTTCCATTTTTATTGCTCTACCACGTATTCTGACTTGTCTACCAATTAGTGACCAATAAAAAGCATAGCAACATTGGGATTAAAATCGATCTGTTTACCTTTTTCACTTTGTGAACTTGTTGCAAAATACCACCCGTCTTGATCCACATCTTTAATAATTAATACCCTAGCATCAGGAAACCCATTATGATCTGTTGTTGAAAGAGTCATTGAGTGTGGTTCAAGTACACCATTATCAACTGCTTCTTGGAACCATTCTAAAAAAAGCTCATTTGGATATTCTGACGCAGTGTTAATATTAAACTCAGGAAAGGGGCCATTAAGTGTTTTACTTGTTCTTAACACTTTCCTAGTGTCGTCCATCTAATTCCTCCAAATAATAAATCAAATAGTATAATTAAGACATTCTCCATTTATTTTAACTAACCTGCTAGAATTTAAAAAGGAGCCGATTAACAGCTCCCAGTTCTTATGTATGGCTTAAATAATGATTATTTTTATAAATTTTATAATTTATTGAGTTACTTTTCCTACTTGATCTACATTCAAACCAAGGTGATTTCTAATTGCTGATGAAATATCTTCTACGCTTTTTGGTTCAGCCACATAATAATAGATTCCATTAATTTTTTCATTTTCACCTTCATAATTTAATGGCTCAATATGAGAAGTTATATCTTTTGGCAAACTACTATATAATGAAAGCGCATCTCTGATTCCTATATTTGTATGAATGTTTTTACTGAACTCTTTAGCATATGTATCAGTTTTTAAAATCGACTTTGGGGATTTTAATTCTTTTATAATTGCGGTAAGAACCTGTCTTTGTCGTTCTTGTCGCCCGAAATCATTGTTAATATCTCGCTTTCTCATACGTGAATATGCAAGTGCCTCTAAACCATTTAAGTGTTGTTCCCCTTTAGTAAAATAGATCTTTTTTCTTGGTTTAGTATCAGTGTTTTCCCAAAAATCGAAAGGAACATTGACATTCACTCCACCAACTTCATCGACTATATTTTTAAATCCATCAAAATTTACAGTTACATAATAATCAATTGGAACTTTCAAGAAATTTTCAACAGTTTGGATCGTAGTTTGAATTCCTCCTCGAGCATATGCACCATTAATTTTGGAAGTAACATTAAAATTAGCGATATTTACATATGTATCTCTTGGGATACTTAAAGTTTTAAACGATTTATCTTTAGGATTATATGTTACAAGGATAATCGCATCAGTTCGTCCATTAACTCCTTTTGTAGCATAATCTTCAAGTCCTAAAAATAGAATAGACACCGGATCTTTTTGGATTTCAACTTTAGTAGTTCTAAGTTTTGATTCAATTTCAACACCATTAGTCATCTTATGTAATTCAGAATAAGTAACGAATCCTTTGTACCCAATAACTATACAAAGAACAATAATAAATAATAAGGAAAGATACTTTAGCAGTCTTTTCTTTTTAGTTTTTTTGTAGTTTTTTGGTTTTTCCATTTTACTTTCTCCTTATGTTCTACAAATTAGATTAAATTGCATTAATTAGCCCAAAGATTATCTAGCAAAATTATACAATATTTTTAAGAAAATTTCCTATATTTTAAATATTCCGCTACAATACCGATTTAATAAATCTGCCATTTAAGTAAATAAGAAATTAAATGGAAAATAAAAAACAAATCGGATGATGGGCAATTATACATGCTGCCCATCATCCGATTAAGATTAAATATAAATATCAATATTGTTTATACCATCATGTAAATGCGGAATTAGATCATCCAACTGAATGACAAACCCACCTTCACGGTATCGATTCCCCGTTCTTTCAAAATCTACTAACTTATTATTTATTACTACCTTTTTCTCAACTTGATCATTTATAAAATAATTAAAGGTTATTTTATAGCCATCTATTTCAAATTCAAATTGGAGACCATTTAGTTCATTAGGGAGCACTGGATCAATCACTAAATTCTTATCAAAACGGCGAATACCTAAGCTATTAGAAATTAGTTGATTTAAATAAATGCCAGGTCCGCTAGAATAAATTCGCCAACCACCTTTAACAGCAACTGTTCCATTTTTCAGACTTGTAAATTGTTCTTGCGCTTCATAACGATTATTAAATTTACCATCGGAACTACTAAAATAAGTATTACTTTGGCGGTATTCAGCATTTGGAACTACTTCTTTTAGATTAATAGGATTAATGACAGAAAGCGCGTGCCATACTTCATTTTCTTTCCCTAATTTTGCCATGGCTTCAATGAACCTGATATGTGCATGAACATATTGTAATCCGATTTCTCGTCCGAAGTTTGAAGCTTGCTCTGCACGTTTAAAGTTTTTACTCACTCCACCAGCATAAGTTGCAGGTTTATTCATAAGACGGACACCATCTGGATGCTGTAAATGCTCTTTAATAATTTCATAATGATAATTTGCTTCTTCTAATGTAAATAATTCTGCAATCATACTGCGCGTCATTGGCAATAATCGATATTGAATGCCAGTTTTTTGGTCTGATGGATGAATCATCATCTCTGCACTATTTGGATCCTCTAAATAGATAAAACCAGGAATCACTTCAGTATTTAATATAAATGTTTTAAAGTCCGCTGCGATTCCATTTACTAAATGAGTTATCTCTTCAAACTCTGTTTCATCAATTTCTTTTATAACAGCTGCGAACTGTTTTAATGTTTGGTACGTAAGAGCAACGGTCCAGCTACTTACCATATATTTTTTTAATTGGGCGTTTGCTGGCTGTAGCGTATCATCCCAATCCCCATCACCATATGAAGATAAGAACGTATCATGTAAGAAATGATCTTTTATATAGTTTATTTCTTTCTTTACATGTTCTAGTAAGCTAGTTTTTCTTTCAGTTAACCTAAATGAATCACGTTCGGTAAATGAAATTTCTTCATTTAAAATGCTAAAATCCTTCGTAGCTAGTAGATACTCACTCAATGCTTTTAATGGCCAAACAATGATATCTCCGTGGCTTTCACTAGCTTGAATACTAAAATATTTATCAAACATAAACCATTGTGGCCAATTTCCATCATCTTCATATTGATGAGAGAATACAGTCAGTAAGATCTGTCTTACTATTCCATATTTACCTGTAGCCATAAAGTATTCTGTTGGACCTTGGCAAACATCTCGTGTCCCCCAGGCCGCACCACCATATTGTTCTAATCCATGTGGTACTAGATAATGAATAAGCATATTGTGAGTATACCACCAAGTTAATGTGTTTAATTTACCTAATTCTGTTGGAATATTGTTATTTATTGAAAGTTTAAAACCATTCATTACATTATGATAGAAATTTCGGTACTTACTAATCTCCGCTTCTAGTTTTCGATCAGCTTGAATGAATTCTCCACCATTAATATGACCTTGTATTGTTATTGTAAATTCGTTCGTTTCTTCCAAATCTAGTACTACTAATGAAGCAGGTAAAGGCGCGGCACCATTAATGAGCATACGTTCATCAGTTACGACCATTTTTGCTCCTTCGAGATCCATATGGTAACAAAGATTTGGATAAGTATTCGCTACAAAACAAGATTCGTCTACATAGAACGATAATAATTGTCCTTCTTGTTTCATTCCAAATGGGACTTCATATTCATTTCCGTTCATTGTAATTTGATTTGTAACAATGAATCGATATTTTTTTCCACTTGCAGTTTGTGCATGTAGACGAATTTCTGGCAGTTCTGTTGTCGTGAAGTTTGAAATGATAAATAGTTCATCATCCGTTTTATAGTACCAACGTGCATAATTAAAACCCATTTCATACATCGATGGCATTGTGAGTAAATGGTATTGATCATCAATTTCAACATAAATACGCTGTCCAGACGTTTTCATTATGTTTAAACTATTTCTGGCATTTGACATCATTTTATTCATTGATGTATTACCTACTACAACTTGCGCATTAAATAATCCATACATATACGATGTTGACGTAATAATTTCTTCATTAATTTTTAAATTTTCGCCACTTAAAATAATATGACCATGTGATCTTTCTACTAATCTTTCTTTTTCCTTTAAAACGATGTGCTCATGTGTATCTGTAAAAAATGATAGTAATGTATCGTCTTCTAATTCTTCATGACATCGGTTTGGAAAGTATTGATCTATCTCTTCTTTACTCATTGATAATGTTTGAAGTGGAGTGCTAAGTTTTGGATTTTTACTTAATTTTTCAACTTCATCGAATTCATTCGAATTAATAACTTCATTCCAAGCCTCATAAATTTCATTCTTATATTCTAGCTCCGTTATAGAAGCTTCGTGATTTTCCTTTGATAAACCATAAAATACTAGATTTACTTTTTTATTTAATAGCATTTTCTCGGATTGCAATCCAATATAAGCAAATTCATACTGATATACTTCATTTGCAAGTGTTTCTGTAAATAGAGCTTCAGGTAAATCTGTTTCCTTATAAGATAATCCAAAAAATTGATATCCATCAGTAGAAAAACTTCTTACTTTAGAAAGTGATCCCAGTTGTAAGTACGGGAACTTTCCATCTTGTGGCTGATTTTGCCTTGAACATACAATGTATCCCATATCTTCAGTCTCAAATACTGCATGATCTATATACTGACTAACATAAGCCTCATTCGATTGGATCATCCCTCGATTAGCTAGTCCAATATCTTGACCGTAAATAACATCAAACTCAACTTGTGGACCTTCAAAGGATATATCCCAAAACCAAACTGATTGAGTTGTTAATGTGAAAATAACTGTATAGTCAATATTTGCTACCTTACCTTCCCAAATAACTTGAGTTTTGGAAAATTTAACTTTACTATTCGATTGAATTCCTAATAAAGGATATACTTCTATACCTTCCTGCGTAAAAATGCGTAAGTATAAATTGCTAAGTGCTCCATCAATCAGATTTGCTCGAAGTTGATTAATCATCGTTGTGCCATGTGTCAGTTCATACAAATCACCAGAGTTTAAAAATGTAACTGTTGTTTGACCAGAATTCAAATGATACTGATACTTTTCTTTATTTTTCAAATTAAGCATGTTGGATCCTCCTCTATTAGAACTAAACTTACTCATTTTATTACCATTTAGATTTTCGTATCTTCTTTCAGTAATTGAAATTTCGCAGTTAATACTTCAACACTATTTGTTCCAACAAATATTTCAAAAAAACCTTTATCACTTTCAAATTCTAAATTTGAATGATAGTAACGTAATTGTTCTTCTTTTAAAATAAACTTAACTTTCTTGGTTTCACCTGGTTCTAGCCTTACTTTCTGGAAGTCTTTTAATTCTTTTACAGGACGAACAACATCACCAGAAAGATCACGAATGTAAAGTTGTACAGTCTCATCACCTGCAATTTCCCCTGTATTCTTTACATTTATTGAAATTTCTATTGGATTTACTGTCGTCATGCATTCGGATGATAGATTCATCTCACTAAAGTAGAAGTTTGTGTAGCTTAATCCAAAGCCAAATGGTAAAAGCGGTTCATTAGGAATATCTAAATATTTAGAAACATAATGATCAGGACTAAACTCATTAAATGGGCGACCTGTATTAAATGAATTGTAATAGATTGGTATTTGACCAACTGAATATGGGAAAGACATTGTCAGTTTTCCTGAGGGGTTGACTTCTCCGAAAAGAATATTTGAAACTGCAACAGCCCCTTCAGTCCCTGGAAACCATGCTTCTAAAACAGCATCCGCTTCATCTAGCACCCCATGTAAATCAAGTGGACGACCATTAAATAAAACAACTACTAAAGGTTTATTTAATTTCTTAATATGCGAAATTAATTCTAACTGAGCTTTTGGCAATTGAATGTCTGAACGACAACAAGCTTCACCACTCATTGAAACGTATTCACCAACTGCTAACACAACAACATCCGAGTTTTCGGCAGCTTTTATCGCTTCGGTAATTTGATCTTCAGTAATTTCTTCAATATCACTACCTTTTGCAACCGTTAGATTTGGAGTTTTTAACTTCATTGCATCATATAAATGCACTGTATTTTCTACTTGCCCTTTCCATGACCAGGCACCTAACAAGTCACCACTTTGAGCGAGCGGGCCGATTAATGCAATTTTTTGATTAGCATCAAGAGGAAGAACTTTTTCATTTTTTAGTAAAACACAAGATTTTTCTGCTAGTTTTCTAGAGACCGTTCTATGATTTTCTGAAAGAATCACTTTTTTCTCTTTCTGAACATCCGCACCACGGTAAGGGTTTTCAAATAATCCTAGATTAGATTTTAGTTTTAATATTCGAAGTACCGCCTCATCAATTAAAGCTTCCTTTACTTCTCCGCTTTCTACTAAATTTTTTAATTCATGGACATAACAAGGAGTCATCATTTCTAAATCTACTCCAGCATGAATTGCCTTTAAAGCTGCTTCTGCTTCATCTTCAGCAACTCCATGAGGAATCATTTCTTTCACAGAACCCCAATCGGATATAAGTACTCCTTCAAAACCCCATTCGTTTCGAAGCACATCTCTCATTAGCCATTTATTCCCTGTAGCTGGAATGCCGTCAATCGTATTAAAGGAAGTCATCACCATCTCACAACCTTCATCCAATGCTGCTTTATAAGCTGGAAGATACGATTCTCGAAGTTGACGTTCCGACATATTTACAGTGTTATAATCTCGTCCACCTTCAGGAGCACCATATGCTGCAAAGTGCTTAACGCATGCTGCAACTCTTTCCAAATCATTCGTTAAGTCATTTCCCTGGAATCCACGCACAAAAGCTTTCGCAAACAAACTATTTAAATAAGGATCTTCACCAGTAGTCTCTAAAACGCGTCCCCATCTCGGATCGCGTACTAAATCAACCATCGGAGCAAAAGTAACATGAACACCTGAAACTGAAGCTTCCCTGGCAGCGACTTCTGCACTTTTTTCTGCCAATTCCATGTCCCATGAACATCCAATTGCTAATGGGATTGGGAAAATCGTTTTATATCCGTGGACAACATCTGCCATAAAAACTAAAGGAATTCCATGGCGATTGTTTTTTAAGTACTCTTCCTGAATTTTAATAGCATCCTTTGCACCAGATACGCCTAGTACAGAGCCACTATTATTAATAATATTTTCACTAATACCCATCTCTGCGAATGGCCCAGTAATTTCACCTGCTAATCCGTAATAGAAATTTCCTGCTAACTGCATTAATTGTGATATTTTTTCATCTAAAGTCATTTCTTTAATGATGGACTCCATTTGAGCAATATCCATTGTGATTTCCTCCCCGAATTCTTTTTAGTCAATTAAAATAGCATAAAAACACTTATCGAAACGTTTCACCTGATTATATTTAAAATTATATGCGTTTTCATATTGAGGGTCAACCAATTTCATCTATAAAATTAAATTCTTCTAATATTTCAAATTAGTCAGTGATTACTCTAAGAAAATAAAAAAAGTAAACAACATGGAACATTTAGCTCCACGTCATTTACTTTTTAATAAGTCTAATGATTAAATTTTTGGGGAAATTTAATCAATTATAAATAAATTCTCTCTTTTTTCTTACCTGAATCATATACAGCACAAATCATTTTTTGAGTCTTCATCGCTTCTTCACCAGTTATATGAATCTCACATTTATTTTCTAATGCTTCGTAGAAATTATTAATCTGTTTAACATGGCTTACACCCCAGTACCCTTTTGCTCCATTTCCGTAGTCAAAAGTTTCATTTGGGTTGTTATCAGCAGTAAACTCTCTACCATCATTTAAGGTAACAATACCACGGTCAGCGATCATTTTAGCAATGCCATTTTCACAATGAAGTTCAATCGTAACTGGTGCATCATAAGAATAATAATTTATTGTATGAAATGCTGTTACTACTCCATTTCTATATTTAATAACGCCTTCAGCACAATCCTCCACTTCAATGATTTCATGCGCTCGATTGCTTATCGTAGCGTCAACGTATTCAATCTCATCGTCAACAAACCAACGCATTAAATCCATCGTATGTATCGCCTGGTCGATGACTACACCGCCGCCTTCTTTTTCCCATGTACCTTTCCAATCACTTTTCAAATAGTACTCATCCGAACGGTCCCAAGTAACTGAAAGTTTTCCAGATTTCACTTTACCTAACGTACCATTTTGTAGCATTTCTTTAATTAATACCGATCCTGGATTATACCTATTTTGGAAAATGACACCTAATGCCACTCCATTGTTTTTAGCCGTTTCCACCATTTCTTGTGCATCAGAATAATGAATAGACATTGGCTTTTCAGTAAGAACATGTATTTTTCGTTTAGCCGCTTCGATTGCAACAGGTGCATGTAGATAATGCGGTAAACATATATGGATTACATCTAAATTTTCTTTCTCAAATAGTTCAAGATAATTCGTATAATAAGCACAATTGAATTGTTCAGCCTTCTCTTTTGCTCTTTCTTCCTTATTATCACAAACCGCAACCAATTCTACATTTTCTCTTATAAAAGCAGGTTGGGCGTGCATTAAGAAAATATTTCCGCAACCAATAATCGCAACTCTTAATTTCCTCATTTTTACACCAACTTTATTTGGAATGATTAGCTAACTATTAAGTCCACCACATTTGCGATGGTTCTTCATTTATCAATACAGTCTGTAAATTCCTAACGGCACGAGTAAATCCTTCTTCAATTGACATGATTGGATCTTCATGCTCTATACTAACGACATAATCATATCCAAAAGTACGAAGTGCACTCATCATATCTGACCACTCTTTTAAACTATGGCCACAACCTACAGAACGGAATGTCCACGCTCTAGTTTGAACTTCACCATATGGCTGCATATCGGTTAAACCATACATATTTACATTATCTTGATCGATATATGTATCCTTCGCATGGAAATGATGGATTGCATTTTCTTTACCAAGTATTTTAATAGCAGCTACCGGATCGATACCTTGCCACCAAAGATGGCTAGGATCTAAGTTCGCGCCAATCGCATCACATGTTTCATTGCGTAACTTTAATAATGTATAAGGTGTATGAACTAAAAATCCTCCATGGAGCTCTAACCCAATTTTTACTTGATGGTCTTTTGCAAATTTACCCATTTCTTTCCAATAAGGTATTAGCTTTTCTTCCCATTGCCAGTTCAGTACATCTCCATATTCATTTGGCCAAGCGGTTACAGGCCAACTCGGGTATTTAGCGCCTTCATGGTCACCACTTGTACCAGAAAAACAGTTTACAACTGGAACTTCTAATAGTGATGCCAGTTTAATCGTTTTAGCAAGAACATCATGAGATTCTTCCGCAAATGCTTTATCAGGTGAAATTGGGTTTCCGTGACAGCTAAACGCACTAATGATTAATCCACGTTTTTCAACTTTTTCAATATATTCTTTTCTAAGTTGCTCACTTTCTAATAATTCATCTAAAGGACAATGAGCATTACCAGGGTAACAGCCTGTTCCGATTTCTACAGCCTTTAATCCTGCGTCTGCAACTTTATCAAGCATTTCTTCAAACGATTTTTCTGCAAATAATACTGTGAATACGCCTAGTTTCATCGTTTTTTCTCCCCAATCTATTAAACTTTTAATGACTCAATTGGCTCATGATGTCCATATGAAGGATAATTTCGCTTTGATCTGTTTGCCCAACTTACGGCATTAGTAATGATTTTTTGAACCTCTTTTTGATGATATGTTGGATAAGTTTCATGGCCTGGTCTAAAGTAAAAAATTTTCCCGTTTCCTCTTTTAAAAGTACAGCCACTTCTAAATACTTCTCCACCTTTAAACCAACTTACAAGTACTAGTTCATCTGGTGTTGGTATATCAAAATGTTCACCATACATTTCTTCATGTTCAATCTCAATATATTCACCAATTCCCTCTACTATTGGATGAGTTGGATCTACAACCCAAAGTCTCTCGGTTTCCGCTGCTTCACGCCATTTTAAATCACAGCTAGTGCCCATTAACTTTTTGAAAATCTTCGAAAAATGTCCGGAATGAAGAACAATTAACCCCATGCCTTGCAATACTTTTTCATAAACTTTTTGAACAATTTCATCTTCTACTTCGTTATGAGCAAGATGCCCCCACCAAATTAATACATCCGTATTTTCTAACACTTCGTATGTTAAACCATGTTCAGGTTGTTCTAAAGTAGCAGTTAATGTGTCATATCCTGCTTCTTCTAAAAAACTCGCAATTGTTGAGTGTATACCGTTTGGATAAATACTTTTTACAACTGGATTTTTTTGTTCATGTCTATTTTCATTCCAAACCGTTACTTTTACCATATGACTCACCCATCTCGATAAATTTTCTTATTTTACTAGCAACTTAAGCTTCAGCTAAAATTTTCTTTAAGTTATTCAATCCGATTTCAACACTTACCAATTGCGGTTTCGTAAACGCTTCTTGCTCAACAATTAACCATTCGACTGAATTTAGCTTTGCTTGTTGTACAATGCCTTTTATATTCATGATTCCATTTCCTATTTCAGTACTTTCCTCTTTGGATTGAGCCATATCCTTCACATGAATTAATGGCGTTCTTCCCTTATACTTACTCATAAATTCAACGGCATCAACACCTGCAAATTCTAACCAATAAGCATCCAATTCTGCTTTTAAGAGATTACTTGGAACTGCGTTTAACAGAATATCGAGAATATATTCATTCTCTACAGCAACTAATTCATGAGCGTGATTGTGATAAACTAACGATAGTCCAGCTTCCGAAAGTTTCTTACCAGAATGTTGTAATTGTTCTGCAAATTCCTTCCATTCTTCTAAACTATTAAAATTTGCCCATGGACAAACTATATATTTATTTCCTAATTCTGTTTCAAAAGCGATTACATCATCAATTTGATGAAGGATCTGATCTGCACTTACATGAGCTCCGGCAGCTTTTAATCCTAACTTATTTAATACAGCTTTTATTTCAGATGCACTTTTACCATAATATCCAGCAAATTCAACACCGTCGTATCCCATTTTTGCTACTTTTTCTAATGTACCGAAAAAGTCTAATTCTGCGTCTTCTTTCACACTCCATAATTGTAGTGCAATTGGTAGAGTCATTTATTTCATCTCCAATTCTAATTAGTTAAAGAATACTGGTTTCTTTGATTTTGAAGATTCGTAGATTGCTTCTAAAATTTGAGTTACAACTAATGCTTGCTCAGGTTTAACAACCGGTTCCGTATCATTAATAATACAGTCAATCCATTGTCTTGCTTCCAGTACTTCAGCAGTATCTGTTGCGCCTTCATAAAAAGCTACGCCGCCCGTATGTATATCAACTTTTTTATCATATAGTCTTCCATAAGCTTCTCCATTAATTCGAAGGCCATCTTTCATATCAGCTCCACCTTCAGTTCCACAAAGCGTAGCTTGAGCTTCTCCAACTTCAAGAGTATTTAATGCCCAGCTTGATTCCAGGAAAACGGTTGCACCATTCTCCATCGTAACAAATCCAAAAGCAGAGTCTTCCACTTTAAACTCCTTTGGATCCCATGGTCCAAATGCATTCGCAGCATTTTCATTTTGCGATAATTCATGGTAAACGTTTCCAACAACAAATTTAGGTTTATAATTATCCATTAACCATAACGTTAAATCTAATGCATGTGTACCTATATCAATTAATGGACCTCCACCTTGTTCATCCTCATTTAAAAATACTCCCCAAGTTGGAACCGCTCTTCTTCTAATTGCGTGTGCTTTCGCAAAGTATATTTCACCTAATTCATTATTTTGGCAAACTTGACTTAAATACTGTGAATCGCTTCGAAAACGATTTTGATATCCAATCGTTAATTTTTTACCAGTGCGTTTTGAAGCTTCTACCATTGCTTTTGCTTCTGCAGAGGTTTTTGCCATCGGCTTTTCACACATGACATGTTTATCTGCTTCTAAAGAATCAATTGTAATAAAAGAATGAGATTTATTTGGTGTACAAACGTGCATGACATCAATCGATTGATCTTTTAATAATTCCTTATAATCTGTATAAGTTTTAGCTTCTTCAGTACCAAATTGCTTCTTCGCTTTAATAGCGCGTTCTTCAATAATGTCACAAAAAGCTACCATTTCTACATTATCTAATGCTGCTAAACTTGGCATATGTTTACCATTTGCAATTCCGCCACAACCGATAATTCCAACTTTTAATTTCATTATGAAAACCTCCAGAAATGTTATTTACATTTCCAGTTTATAGAAAAATTCCGTTCGAATCTTCCATACTCCTTGCCTAAAACTTCTCAAATATTGTCTTTTTTTTATATTGAGTCGGAGATAATCCAACCTCATTTTTAAATAATCTGTTAAACGTTTTCACATTCATGAAACCAACATTATACGCAATTTCAGTAATTGGCAGATCTTCATTAAATAAATACCATTGTGCTTTCGTAATTCTGTATTGATTAACAAAATGACAAAAAGTCGAACCTGTGTATTTTTTAAAAAACTTAGCAAAATACGTATTCGTAAACCCAATATAATTTGCAATATCATTTAGAGTAATGTCATTCATATAATTTTCTTCTATATAATGAAATATTTTTTCTAATTTTAATAAACTAGCTTTCTTATTAGGATAGTTCAGCTTATTGTTTTCTGTATGAGGGAGTTCGCGATAGATTAGTAGTAAAATATCATAAAGTCTAGCTCTAATCGCTAATTCATAACCTTCATTTTTAGTGATAAATTCACTCTCAAGTTCATTAAGATATATAATCATTTTCTGTTTAACTTCTTCATTCCAAAGTACACTAGATTTTTGAATGCAATTAAACAGTTCAATTAATTCTAAATTATGTTTCTTTAAAAACTGTACATCTTCGAAAATTGTAAAATCAAATTGCACGACTAATCTCATACTATTTGGTGAAGATAAAAAATAATGAATGTCTCCACTATTAATAATGTAAAATTCCCCTTCTTCTAAATGAAGCAATTCATCATTTACTCCAATTTTTAAAATACCTTTTTGAACATAAATAATTTCTACCTCTTTATGCCAATGATGACTGACTAAAGTAGCTCCGTCATTTGAAAATAAACAAAAAGGAAAATTCCGATCTAATCGTCGGATTTCAAGAGTAGCTCCCATATCTATTCCCCCAATACAACTATTAGTTCTTTTGTACTTTATTTTACATTAACACTAATTTTAATTTTTTTCCTAGATTTAACATCTTCATGCATTCGATTCATATTGCTATCCGGCAAAAAATAAAAGATGTTTATACTATTCTATTAGTACAAACATCAAACATAATCGTTCATATTTTCACAAACTTAATTCCAAAAAATCAATTGTTTCTCTATATTATCCTTATTAATATAATTTTTTTGCATTGAAAAAGGACAGCCTAAGTTATATTTTTTAATATCATCATTTACTTCTGAAATCATTTTTGTGACATCTTTACTTTTAGAACCTGTTTTTAATTTTTCTAAAATAGATTGTAGCTTCTTATATATTTTCTTCTGCTGATCTACCCAATCTGGTTTATAACCCGACTTTTTAATGACTGTTGTTAATAAATCATCTTTTAGTAGCTCTTTAGGTAACGGCTTACCTAATCCAGGTAAATCTTCAAACCCACCTTCTTCTTCATGACGTTTAACAATTTCGCTTAACCAATCTACATATTTTCCATTATTCGTCATATTTTTGCCACCTTTTTAGTTTGTCCTACACTACTTAATTCGTTAATTTTTAACAATTTCCTTTCTTTATCTTATGCATTGGAATGATTTATGTAAGAGTATAACTTTAACCAAATTGTGAACTTTTTTAAATAATTTGTTCACTATGGATATAGAAAATAAACCTCGACCATATTACGGAAGAGGTTTATTTGAATTCGTTTATATGTAATTCATATCTCTTAAATACTTAAGCTACCAAAAAGCATAAGTGCGAAAATAATATAAGGAAAGAGTATTAAAAACCATATAAAAGGCTTTTTCCACGAATCAAGCTTGTCATAGATTGCTATAGTCATTAATAAGAAAACTCCAAATGGAATTAATAAGAAACTATACGTACTAGTGTAAGGGATTTTCTGTAAAATTACGTATAAAAAAAACACTCCAATACAGCTAATAAGCTTAAAATTTGTACTTTTATTGATTATCAATCGTGTAATGACACAAGTAATCAGTAAGATCGCAACAAAATAGCCTAAGAAATACTTTGTAAAGTAAAAGGATCCTGATAATTCTCCACCAGCCCCGGTACCATCGGCGTCAGTAGACATCACAAATAAAAAAAACAACATTGGAAAGATAATGGGACTTGTAACTAGCATTGTGAAACCAATTGCAGCAGACACTTTCTTTAATAATTCCCTCAAAATGAACACTCCTAATTTAATTCTCTAGTTTTATCTTACGAGAAGGAACTAAAAAAATATATAGGAGAAAATGGTTGAATATCTGGTATGAATAATTGTTTTCTAGGTATAGTTAAACCTTCACCCTTATGTAAAAATAGTACTGCTGGGAATACTCAATTCTCATTTATGTATGAAACCTTCTGTTTTAGATAAATTCTTCAGTTATATTCTATTATTTCTCCTTCAAATTCACCGCATTTTGAACAAATGCATTCAGTCGACATCAAGTTTAAATTGTATTTGTTCAGACAACTCCTCAGGCGTCCAGTCATTCCCTACTAAACTTTCCCCACTTAAATTGGCTGCAATATATAGTCCATCTTTATCAAGGCGAGGTAACCAAACATTTTTGAACGTTTCTAAAGACATCTCTAGAACTTGATAATCATGGTATACAGGTATACTTTTAATAACAGTCTCAGTTCTTAATTTTGACGACCAAAACGGCATTGATTCTTCCCTGTCACTTGAAGTGGTCGGAATGCCTTCATTATTTTTAATCGTCCATACTTTTTGCTGTTCAATTATCTCGTTTATGAAGTCATAACCATAAAACTCATCCACTAATTTTATACTACCACTCTCAGCTTCAACTTCTGCCATTTCAACATCAAAGTTAGGATCTTTAAGCCATTGTAGATAGTGAATAATTTCGTGAGCCATACAATTTAGAATTGCGTAAATAGCATTCCCTTCTCCAATTTCCAAAACTAGTTCTTCATAGTCTCCTGTTGCAACTCTAATAAATGGTTCTTCATTTTTATCATACGGTCCAAAAAAAGTTGCACTAACCATTTCTTTATCAATTGCTTTTATTTGATAAGCTTTTTTCAGATAAACAACAACTCTTATCGGAAATTTCATTTTTAAACGTAACCACGCAGCAAAATCTAAACAAGATTGTCTAACACTTGGTTCTACGCCTTTTTCGCACCTAACTCTTAAACCTGTACGCGGGGATTGTATATTTATCATAGTATCCTTACCCTTTTTATTTTTCTTGGTACATTCGTTAATGTATTACCTTAAACCTTCTTCAACTGTGACGAACGGAAAATGAAGATTCATCCTGTATTTATTCTACTCGAACGCAGGCATTAGTTGTACAACTTGATCATCTATTAAGTCGCACATTTTTTAAAAAGTAAATGGCAGTTTAAGAGCAAAAGTGAATGCTATAATTAGTGAAGTTGAATGTGATACCTGTTCAGATAAAAATTAAAATATTGAAGGAATGGAGCTTCCATTATTAGAATTATAAAGTAAAAGATAGTAGAATGATTGGATCTATCTAACACAATTGAATGCTTAATATAAAAAAAGAAGGTGATTCTAAAATGGCAAATAAAGCAAAGATTAAAAATATTATTGAAGAAATGGAAATGCAAAATGATGGTTATCGTTCTTTCGTTAATATAAGAACTGGAGAAGTAATTTCAGTATCTGAAGATGATCTTATAGATGCTGAAGAGAAAAAACCAATAAATAATTTACATGATTGGCAAATAGAAAATTTAGAAATTGCGAATGAAATTATTGAAAATTTTGAGGATTACAAGGAACTGCCAACAAAATATGAAATTAATGAATATCAAATAATAGAAGATTTTTGTTTGACGATTCCTGATGAGAAAATTCAAAGAATACTACTATGAACAATCGGCGGAAAAGGAGCATTTAGAAGATTTAAAGAAACGATCAAAGATTTTGAAATTGAAATGGATTGGTATAAATATCGTGACAAACGCTATAAAGAATTGGCGATAGCGTGGTGTCAAAATAATGAAGTTGAGTACATAGAGTAGCTTGGGTTCGAGATGAATAGTAACGGGTAGTACTAAATTAATAGGTCGATGGGATTACTGGAAAATAATTTACTTTTAGTATTGGAGCTGTATTTTTTGAATTACTTTTTGAAACTTAACGCAGTAAGTGCTCTTTATGGGTTACTTGCATTCCTATTTATTTATTCACTATTCAGCAGCGAACAAATCCACGATTTAACAGGATTGAATTCAAATTTAATATGGAACATTTTATTAGGAGTAGCATTAATATTCTTGATTGCATCGTTTATTATAGTTCCTTTGCTAACAAAAAAATGGTTAGAAGCTAGACTTTGGTCTTTATTTTCTTCTGTTATATGGCTTCCATATTTCGTTTTGTTTATTATAATAGCAGGTTTTTTATTTCCAAATAATGATCTAAATGATGATAATTTCGGAGTTGGATTAATACTGTTGTTCTTTTTAATTTTCTATCCTGTTTCTTTATTCATTACAACGTTTATTGGAACTAGACTAAAAAAATCTACATGAAATTCTTATAGAATAAAACCATACTTTTGTTCTTTAAAATTAACGGCTGTCTAATTTGATAGCCTCTTTTTTAGTTTATAAATTAAAGAAAAGAGATACCGTTAAAACCACCAGTTTCACTTTTCGATAATTCGATTATATAAATCAATATTGATCGTTGAAATATGTATGATTAATATTTAAGCTCGATGTCTTTGAATAAACACATTTTCTTTATAATTTTTTAACATTCCTCTTTCTCTCAAATACTCCTTAAAGTACAAGTTCGCTTCTTTTCTCTCATCATAAGGGTTCTTAGATAATACAAATCCTAGTTTATCTTCCTTTTGAAGTTCCACACCAGACAAGTATAAATGTATTTTATGTTGATGATAAATTTCTTTTAACGGCTCCATGAAATTAATAGCGAACGCAGAAAGCATTTTCATTTCCGTCTCGAATGTAAACCTTGTAACATAAGATAGATCCACGAATATTACCCCAATAAATCCTGTATTAGAAATTTCAGCCCTTACTGTTTTTTCATTTTTCAAATGGCCAATTTCACGAAGATATTCAATAAAATAACGAATGCCCTCTTCTTTCTCGAATGGCTTTTTTGATAAAATTAATCCAATTTTCTTTTCCGTACGTAAATATTCACAAGTTATATATGCTGGAATATTTTGCTTTTGAAACAATGTACACGCTGCTTGTAATAGGCCGTTTAATACTTCATGTATAATTAATGGATGTTTCCTTGTGAAATAATATGTATTTTCTTGCAATTCTTCCGTATCAATGAAACTTGCCCCGATAAAACCTGTATTGGATATAATAGGCGTTTTAGAATTCCTTTTAGTTGCTCCAGTTTTTTTCATCATGCAAGTTCCTTTCATACTAAAATATATATAGTAGAACATTAGTTCGTGTTTTATATTTTAATCATACACAATATTATTTAAAATGTAAATCTTAAAAATGAAAAAAGGATACGAAATTTTTCGCATCCTTGAAATTACGCTTATTTGATCGATTTCTTAAGAAACAGTTTCTTCCTCAACATCTACATAACAATCCATTGTATGTACTTCTTTATCTTCATGATTCCCAAAGTAAATAGTGAAATTCATTGTTTAACACCCTTTCACAAAGGATCTAAGTTTAATTATTATTTTATATAATTATATTATTTTTTCCAAGAAATAACAACAGTTAGCTTGTTTTTGAAAGGAGATGTTTAGGTTAGTAGAAAATTATTTTAGTTAATTCCTATATTTTTACATCTTCATTGCAATGATTTTAATATTTTATACTTAACTTCAACAACATACAACTTACTTCCTCAAAGTCATTAAACTCTCGGCTAAACTTTTTATAGTCACCAATCTTAAATTCAATAAATTTATATTGTGCAAACCGCTCAAAGAATGAAAAGTGTAAAATTACACCTGATCCATAGGAACTATTAAATGGCTATGTTAAACCAAAATGTTGATTTTCGCATATTAATGCAATGCTTTAGTTGCATATGAAAATTTTATCAAAACTTTTGCTATTTCCTTTTAACATAAATATCGTATTGGGTATTATCGTTAAATCGATCACTTCGAGCATTTACTGGTAATTCTACTTTATACTTTACACCTTCATCTTTCAATTTAGAAATGGTCTTAAAATAGTCTTCATATCCGTACGCTGTATATATTAATTCCCATTTTCTATTTAATATTTAATTGAACAATTGAAATAAGCCCTATAATCAATACTAATAAAATGCCCCCTACCCACATGGTTTCTCCCCCATATAAAACTCCATAACTAATTATATTCATATTACTATGAGGGATTCCTTTACACATACTTTTATTTAACTATCTGCCATTTTGTCGAATAAGAAAAAGCCACCTGAATTGGCAGCTTTTATTCAACTCATGCACTGCATTAGTTGCAAAACATCCATTACTTTTCTACCCATATTTTATATATCATTTTTCCGTTAATTTTTTCTTCTTGTAAACAAATTCTGCCTTTTGTATTATTGTGCATTAACCATTCAGGTAAAAGATTTGCCAAACACTTTACCACCTTTTCATCAGGTGTAGAGTATCCCACATTTGTATTAGAACGTAAATACAGACCAAAATCTGGATATAATGCATCAGCCCACATTTCTGCTTGCCGATGTGTTTCGAAAATATAATTATCTTCTTTGTAGCTACCGTTAATCCATATTACATTCATAGGACCACTCGCCTTCGAAGGGTTTAATTCATGTTTATGACTGAATTTATTTATTCAGTTGAACTATCGCAGAGCGTTAGTTGTACAACGATAATGATTAATTGAGTACTAATTTAATTTCTAGTTTAAATAGAGAAACAAATTCTTTTTTATTTGTCAAAAATAGTTAGAAATAAAATTAATATCAAAAATCCACCAGTTATTGTCGAAAGAATAATCCCAGCAATAAAATTTTTCTTTAGTTTGTTTTTATAAGAAGTGAAAATTGTAATAAATGAAATTATGAATGAAATTATTAATAAAATTAAATAAAAAGAATCGCTTGTTGGCAAATATATCACCCCTTTTTGAATCACACTTTTCATACAATTTATCTATATTTAACTACCATTATTTATTCTATATTAATGATAAATAGTCCTTTCCTTGTTCAACTAAACTGCCATTAGCTGCATAAGAAAAACGATACTTCGTTATTGAAGAATCGCACCCGTTAGCTGCATAACTTTTTAAAATTATAGAATCACGCTAAGTGTTGATACTCCCTGTTAAGCTAACGGGGAGGATAACAGGTTAATATGACGAATTATAGTTGAAATAGACAAAGTTAACGTTATAGGAGGTAACAACAATGTTGAAACTATTCGAATATAACTGGCAAGTCCGCAATGACTGGTTCGACTGGTGTGAAAATGTGAGCGTAGAAGAGTTGATGAAAAGACACAATGGTGGTGTAGGGTACATCCTTCCAACGCTCTATCACATTGTGGCAGTCGAGTATGGTTGGATATGTGGTGGGATTCTAGAAAAATCGATTAATATCCCTTTGTTCGAGGAAGTGGCCAGCCTACAAAAAATAAAGGATTTTTCCAACAGTTGTCACGTGGAACTTGCTCCATTTATCTACGATTGGAACGATGGCCTTGAAGATCACATAATGATTGATATCTTGGATGATGGTAAACAGGAAGCACATAGATACGGTGAAGTAATGCGGCATGTTATCGTCCATGAGATCCACCACATTGGTCAATTATCTATATGGTCACGAGAAATTGGAAAAAAGCCAGTTACTGCAAACTTGATTGGTAGGAGTTTATTCGATATTTAACAATTGGACTTTCAGAGGAATTTTAACCATATTTAAAATAGGTGGTTTTCTTTTTTTATTCAACTAAAGCATTAGTTAGTTGAACAAGAAGAATCCTTTATTTGCTATACGAACCTAAAATTCGTTACAAGAAACTCAAAAAGGCAACTTCTTTAAGGAAGTTACCTTTTGCTAGAAATTGTTTTGATAAACACTTCACACGTTCTACATATGCCCTTCCAATTTTTAGATTCACATCAAATTTAATTACTTTCTTTTCAACGTAATCAAATTCGAAAGAAGCATAAATTTGGTGCCAGTATTATTAAAAATTAATATTTAATCAATTTGATCCATCTTCAGTTCCCCTGAGTCAGCCTCTTTTCTACTAAAGCTTTGTACGCAAACTCAAAAGCTCCGGGAAAAATTGTTGATCTAGAACTCTTTTTAAATAACTAACTCCTGAAGATCCGCCTGTTCCCATCTTATTTCCGATAATTCTTTCAACCGTCGACATGTGATTAAAGCGCCACAGCTGCTGCTGGTTGCCAATATCGACTAGCTTCTCTGCCAACTCATATAGATCCCAATATTGTTCGGGATTGCGATAGACTGTCAGCCATGCATTTTCAACACTCTCATTTGGTTCATAGCTTTGTGACCAGTCACGTTCAAGAGCTTCTTTATCAACCGATAAACCATGCGCCACAAGTGCAGATATGGCAGCATCATAAATACTCGGTTCATGAAGAGCATTTAGCAACATCGAATGTAACTCCTTCTGATGTTGATAAACAGCCAGCGTATGTGCATTTTTGTTTCCTAGCGCAAATTCAATCAAGCGATTCTGATAGGATTGGAATCCAGAGGAATGGCCCAGTTTGTCACGGAATTGCATATATTCAGATGGTGTCAACGTCGAAAGGACGCTCCATGACTGGATTAACTGTTGTTGAATGCGGGAAACACGTGCCAGCATTTTAATTGATGGTTCTAAATCATTGCGGCGAATACAAGCAATCGCCGAATTCATTTCATGTAAAATTAGCTTCATCCAAAGCTCGCTTGTTTGATGAATGATGATAAAAAGCATCTCATCATGGTGGTTCGAAAGTCGATGTTGGCTTGATAAAATCTGATCAAGGCTGAGATAATCACCGTATGACATTTCTTTTTGAAAGTCTAATTGAATACTATTTTCGAGATTTTTATTATCTATGTTTCCCATTCTATAAGCCCCCTCATAATCAATCTATTTTATTTTAATACATTTTCTTATTGCTTAGTTAAAATAAATCACTTTTTTTAAAATTGTATGTACAAAACGACAACTCAATTATTAATTTTATGGATCTCAAATCTGTTTTTAAAGTCTCTTTTATTTTTACAAATTTATAGCAGATAAGTGGCTTTATATTAGTGATAATAAAAATGATGTCCAACTGACGCATCCGCTAGTTACGTAAGAATATTGATCTCTTTGTAATGTTTAAAAGGAGCGTTTACTACGAATTTTGACGGATTATCGAAAGTACAATTGGATAAATCAATTTAAATATGTAAGAAGGTCTTGAAACGGTATCTTAATATAGTTTGATAGACCTCCATCTTCTTCTTGAACATACAATCTAACGTCTAAACCTTCTATACGGTCTACAATTGTATAAGAACCTTTATATTTAATTTCTGTACCATAAAGACCAATTTTCATATCTTCCAACTCTTTGTGCTTACTTAATATTTCTTCAGCTAAAGCTACTTTTGATTTTTCTGTCATAAATGATTCTCCTTCTTCTCCCCCGTTATACCGGTCTCTATTTAATTTATAAATCGGCGTTTATAATTGTTAAATTTAGTTATACAAGCGGTGGACTTTATAGAACTAACGCATGCGTTAGTTGGTTAAGATATCATTCAAACATAATTTTTAATGAATTTGTATACTAAGATAAACAAGAAAAAAATAATTACAGTAAACGCACTATCTCTAGTAATAGCAAAAGCAATCTTTTTACGAGTGCCTTCCTTTTCATAGTGTTTATCAAATAAATGATGAAAAAAATTAAAACCAACGAAAACAAAAAACCAGCTCACAAAATTAGATAGAGTTAGATTTATTTTAATCACGCCTTTTTAAAATACTTTAGGAAAATTATACCTATATAACGGGTATTTGTAATTTGGGGGAATTTCGCTTTTTCACAAAAAAATCCCACTATTTAGCTGATTTTTTATACAACATACGCACGCGTTAGTTGCATAAGAATGGTATAAAATTTATATCATCTTTTTCTATAAATGCTTAACTGACCTCCAGATGTTAGACTTTTTTTAATAGGATTTATGGAATAAAAATAATCGGTAACGAAAATGTATCGTCACCGATTATTTAATAATTAACAACTATTCAATTACTCTAATCCAAGATCAGTTAAAACATCATCTAAAGTTTTACCTTTAAATTTCTTAGCTGCCTTAGGTGAATTGTCGTTAAATGGATTTTGCATTTGGTAGTTATTAATTACATACTGCATATCTTTTTCATCAACTACACCATCATAGTTAATATCTACATCACGTTTATTTGTGCCCCAATATGTTTGAATGTAAAGAGCATCTTTTACGTCGATTACATTATCTTTATTCACGTCACCACCAGGGATATAGCTATAATCAACTGGTTTAGATCCTGCAGTAACTTTACCGTCTTCTTTCAATCCAACTGTAAAATCTTTCGTGAATGTGAAATGTCCTGGTACGTCAATTGATAATGTAAATGGTTTATCTGTAATTGGTAATCTAGATGTGAAACCTTCTGGAGCAGATACAATATAACCTAACGGATCTGCTACCCCGTATTCTTTTCCATTTGAATCTTTTACGCTAATCTTTGAACCAGCTTTATTATAGTCAATCTTAGACATTACTAGATTTCCTAAATTACTAAATCCTGTAGCTAGTCCTTCAGCTAGAACAGCACTTCTCATTAGAGAATAAGTAGGAGTGATATAGAAATAAGGTTGAACGCCTTGAGTTGTTACACTAGTATTATCCACATTCGTATAAACAGCTTTAAAGAATCTAGATGAACCAGTTGGATCTTCGAACTGCATACCACCTTTGTAGTATTTGTCTTTTGCTTTGAATGTTACGTCTACTAAAGAAGTATCTCCAGTAATACCTGTCGTCGCAAGGTCACCAAGTGCCGTTGCTGTGATCGTCATAACATTGTACGTACTATTAAAAGGTTTAGTTGTATATTGAACATCTAATTTTCCGTCATATGTTCCATGTGGCTTTACATTTGTAACGTCTAGGTACGTAGTTGGATATAAGAATGAGTATTCAGCTTTTTTCACTGGAGTTGCGATATTTTTCGTTGAGAACGTTACTGTTGTAGAATCTCCCATGTTGATTCTTTGTTTATCAGAAATTGCTGTTGTATAAGCAGTTCCTTTTTTAATAAAGTATACGTCTTTAAAGCTTCCATAATTTTCTACAGTTGATTTATCTCTGTCATAGAAATCATACTCTGTAATTGGTAATGTGTTTGGACCCGCTGTTGCTAATGGAATTGTCGAATTGAAATTTCCATTTTGATCTACTGGAATGTTAATTTCAGCAGAATTATTTGGATTATAATAATACATGTGATTGTCGCCTTGTGAAGCAGTAATACCTGCTGCTTGCATTTCAGCAATGTTTTTATCAAATGCATTACCTGTTACTGTAACCGTTTTGTCAGTTGCATTAGCAGTTTCAACAATTTGACCTGCTTCGTAGTTCATCGTAACTTTTGGCTCTTTCTGTCCATAGAAAATTGGAGCGTCACTAGAGAAGGTTACACCTTTATCGTTTGTGCCAACCATTCTAATTTTCCATAATCCTGGGTCAACTTCCTTATAATCAAATGTAATTGGGTTATCCGGGTTTCCTGTTAAAGGATAATATTGACCATTGTTCAATACGCCACGGAAATAATATTGAATCTTTTCATCTGCACCCATTCCATCAGCAGTACCAAGGTATCCGATTTCTTCATTTGTCTTTGGATCGACAAGGAAGAAGTCAAACGTACGCATATGAGATTTCACTTGAAAGTCCACACCAACTGACCATTTTGTTGCATTACTTCCTGCTTCATATGGTAAAGTGAATGCAGCTGGATCTCCTTTAACATAATCAATTCCTTCATCCACTGTATGAATTGCAAACGGAATTTTATATGTTTCATCAGGGTTCTTTTGATTTGTATAAACAACATAACCTTCATACGTTCCAAGTTTTGCTGTTTTAGGAACATTGATCGTTGCATCCATATTTGCACTGCTGTATCGTTTCACTTTTATAGATGATTTTACATCTAATGTTACGCCATTTGCAGCAGCATCTTGGTCTGCTCGAGAGTCATTTGTGAAGCGTGCGTCTAATGTCTGGAATTGAACCTTTACATCATATGTTTTATCTTCAGAGCCTTTATTAAATAAAGTCATTGAACGTTGATCAGTAATAACCTTTCCATTAGCTGCCATTTCACCAAAACTTAATGCTCCAGTTATGTTTTTAATTGTTTTGATTCCCTTACTTGCTAGTGTTGTACTATCCGTATTACTAGCGTTACTGCTTAACGTTTTCGTCTTGTCTTTCACTTGAATTTCTGTTTGTGCATGAACAGCTTTATATGGATTAACAAGACCTGCCCCTACTTCATAAACACTATATTTATCATTTAATGGTTCAGCCGTATTCATAAGTGTTGCTTTAATATCAGCTGGCGTCATATCTGGGTGAGCTTGCTTTAATAAAGCTGCTACTCCAGAAACGTTCGGTGTAGCCATCGATGTACCAGATAAGCGTTCATACGCATTTTGATAGTCAGTTAATGGATTTCCATTATCATCTTTGTGCATATAAGCAGGTACTGTTGAGAAGACAGAAACACCTGGAGCTGTTACTTCTGGTTTAATATCATATAACACACGTGAAGGTCCTCTAGAACTAAAATCAGCTAATTTATTACCTGTCGTTACAGTTTGGCTCATATTACCGAATGTAAAGTCGATAGTTTTACCTTTATTTGCTTCATTTGTAAGTAATTGAAGAGAAATAGCATTTCCTAATTGGTAATTTAATAAGAACGTTGGAATATAGCCATATGTGTTACCTAAAAATACATCTTGTAATGTATCTCCAGGTGTATTGTATAAGACGACAGCTTTCGCTCCATGTGATTTAGCAATTCGAACGATATCAGATATATTCAAGTTTCCACGTTGTGCAAGTACAACTTTTCCCTTTACATCTATTGGAATAGTATAATTACCATTTGCATCTCGTTTATAATAAGATGTATCCGCACCGGCTGTTACATTTACCATTTGCAATGTTTGTCCTTGGAAATCTGCAATGTTATCAGAATATCCTTGTGCAGCTAACTTCAGATTAGATGGTGAATCACCTGTTGCTAAATGGGCTGTTGCTGTATATTGTGGAATCGTAACAGAAGTATCACTTGCTCCAACTGTGATTGCCAACGGAGCATTTCCTGGAGACCCTAATGTGTACATTCCAGGACCAGAGTTCCCTGCTGCTACAACTGCTGTTACCCCTGAAAGGACTGCGTTATTTACTGCAATTGCTGTAGGGAATAGTGGATCGTTGTAGTTTGCTCCAAGTGACATACTAATGATATCCATTCCGTCTGAAACTGCTCTATCAACACCTGCTAAAATTGCTGAGGTTGAACCCGATCCGTAACGACCTAATACACGATAAGAATAAATGTCAGCATCCGGTGCAACGCCTGTAACCGCATAGTCTGCATTGTTTTTACCTTGTCCTGCAATAATTCCAGCTACGTGCGTTCCATGCTCAGTATAATAAGCCTCGCCACCATTTGTTTCAGGCATTCCAGATTTCTTCCAATCAGCATAAGTTGTTTCCATCGGATCATTGTCATTATCAACGAAATCGTATCCACCTTTAAATGCACCTTTTAAATCCGGGTGATTATAATCGATACCTGTATCAATAATACCAACTTTAACACCTTTTCCTGTGTATCCTTCTTCATGAAGTTTTTCAACACCAGGGAATGTTACCATATTGTGAGTTGGACCTTGTTGCCCAGACCCTTGTTCTGAAGTAGTTGGGTCATCAAGTTGAACTTGTAAATCACTCCATACTGTCTGTACAGCACTAGATTTAAGTAACGCTTTTACTTTATTAGCAGGGAGTGTCATAGAAACTCCATTAAATGCTTTTTTGTATGAACGCTTAATCTTGTAAGGATTTTTCTCTTCTTTTAACTCTTTACTAAAAATCGTTTTTAAATCTTGATCAAATGATTCATGTGAAGCGTCTACTTTTTCTTGCGCATCTGCTTCAGAAAGAGTTGTTCCTTCAGTTTCTGCAACCATAACTGCAGTATTTGCTGGCTTGTCCTTAAATTCGACAATTACAGAAGTTGTAGCTTCACTCGTCAAATCTAATTCAGGTGATACTTGAAGTCCTGTTTTGTCACTGATTTTTAATTGTTTAATCGCCTCGCGTTGTGCTGGTGTTAGAGCTGATAAAACTTGTTCTACTTTTGAAACTGATTGTGCATGAACATTTTGTGTAATATGCATTGGAGTAATCACGCTAACTGCAAGTCCTGTTGTTAATGCCAAGGTAGTTACATTTTTTTTGATTTTCTTTTTCATCGTTACCCTTCTTCCTCTCTCTCTTGATAGTTTTATTATATTTAAATTTGACAGGATTTTATTTTTTGTAAATTTTATCAAGTTTAAATTTTTTTAAAATTTAAATATTTTAATCTGGCCTAGCTCAATTAAGCTTTTTTGAGATTACTTTGGATACTCCATAAGAATTTCCCCTGATATTATTTGTACTTAATAATTCTATATATTTATTTCTTTGATCTTCAGTCACGTGGTCTCTAAATTCCCAGTAAACAAGAAGACATTTTTTTAACTTTTCCAAATTCCCTAATTGAGTAGCTGAATAAGCCACTTCCAATAGTTCATCTAATCCATCTGGTAACAGCTTGCTTTTACACTGATACAAAGCAAATGCGTAATGAAAATCTAGATATATCTTCTGCTTTAGCCGCAGGTCTTTACTTTCAGTTATTTCATCAATGCTATGTCGATACGAATCTAAAAGTCTTTTTGCATCGTCTAATCGATTCAGAAGGACATATGCCTCTAGTACCCTGGGCAAGCCGACGTAAATATCCTCTCTATCTTTTAACCAATATAGATAATCGTCTGAGTAGTCCAACTGTCCAAAATCTAAAAGTGCAATATATCGGTTTCCGACTGCTACCTCAGCAAAGTAGTCATTTACTTGAGCGTATCGATCAATATAGGCCAATATTTCTTCGAGTGTACCGCCCAAGCGTGCAAGTGCAAAACTTTTATACATAAGAGCTCTTCCATAATACTCGCCATTCTCGACCATGTTCTCAAGCTTCTCAGCGTAATACAATACTTCTTCCCATTTCTCTCGTCTATAATAAAATGCTGCAATCCACAAATAAGCATCTTTTCGGATTTTTCTTGGAATTCGCATTAAATGCTCCAATACATACGTCAATGCATATTGCTCATCCTCAGACATTCTTACGATATAAAATCTCCTAAAATAACTGATTGCCAATTGATCTGACAAACCATTACGGTCTTTTTCAATGATTAGGTCATACAGAGCCAATGCTTTCTCCTCTTTTCCGGCTAAAAACAGCTTCTCAGCGACTGAGCAAATATAGCTCAAATAGTTGGCATGAATAGTGTCTAATTTTTCTTCTGTCATAATATATAACAGATCACGACTCAGCTTTTCATAATCATCAGTTATACATCTATATAAGAACTGAACAGTTCTGCGCTTATCTAAATATCCATTTTCGTTAAAACATTCCTCCAAATAATACGAATACAGTGCACCTTCCACTAATTCAAGCGCTTCCGTAATAGCATCCAGATTGCTTAAAGAAAGTGTTTGTTTATGATTAAAAACACGACTTAAATCACTGTTATGAATTCCCGTGTTTTGAGATAATTCCGTCTTTCTCAAGTTTTTCTCTTTCATACATTGTTGAATCTTCTGAAACAGAACTGCATTCATTCTTCTCACCTACGATTGTTTTTGTGTAATATAGCAACATATGATTTTAATTTCCCTTTAAAAAGATTGTTCATATTTTCATTATATTGACGTTTGATGGAATTTAACTTTTGCAAAATCACACCAAATTTATCCTATTTATCAACTGCTTGTTCAACAATATGTTAATAAGAGGATGATTGATTTCATGATCATCTCCATTTGGTTGTTCAACTAAGCTTGATTTAGTTCAATAAGAAAAATTGACGTTGTTGTAGTAAACGGGATGTTTTGCAATACAAAAAAAGGAAAGAAAAAACAGTTTATTCTGCTTTTCTATCCTTTTTTCTTTATTTGGTTTTAATTAAGTAAAAAACAATTAATCATCAATATGTTTAATCAATTTTGTACTTCAATAAATTTTTGACTTTTCTCTAATTATTATCATCTGAATGTGATGGTTAAAATAGACATCAACTTCTAATTACCTTCTTCTTTCTTATGCTTTACGGCTAATTCCTTGCTAATTTCACAATTAAATATTCAATCTCTCCTCGAATTCTCTTAAAGTTACCATAGTTATTTGTGTTATTCTTCTTCTTGTTATAGAAAAGTGTGAGCCTTTCGAGCACATACCAGTCGATTATATTTAGCCACTTAGTTGCTTTCGAGGATATTTTGTAATAATTCTTAAAGCCTTGAAGTCTACTATTTAATCGGAATCGTTTATTCAAATTCCAATCCTTTCTTAAAAAATCTTATGGGTATAGCTTTTGTAATTAATTTTTTAATGAGCGCTTATCCTGTCTGCGTTCCATTTCTAATAATTACTATTTTGAAAAAATCAAGTTTCCAATTAGGAATTGTAGAAAGTGGATTTGCTGTAGGAATGCTTTTTCTCTCCCTGGTGTTAAGTTTCGTGAAAAAACAAGTAAAAAGTCACCACTTTATCTTAGGAGGGTTAATTGGCATTGGGATCATTATTAGTCTCATTAGCATGCCATCCATATTCGGGGAACACGGTGTATGGTCTATAATCTATATGACAGTATTGTCTTTTTTACTGGGGGTAACTTGTACAATTATTAATATTCCAATTTTCGTAAAGCTACAGAGCGAAATCGATGACCAATACCGAGGTAGAGTCATGTCGCTTTTGGAGACAGTAGCAATTGGTTCTACACCAATTGGATATATCCTTTTTGGATTTTTATTAGATTTTTTACAATTACAGTGGTAATGAGTTTACTAGGTATCCTTCTAATCTGTTTTGCCCTTATTCATTACTCTAAAAGAACAATGAAATCAACAATTCATCAAAATTTCACTGAAATGAATGGATGAGTAATAGAATCCCACTGAATAAGAAAATTTCATTGGGATTCTATTTAATTTAGGATTGGACAAAAATGTTAATTCTTCTTCAACAACCATGAAAAACTTTAATTTATCCATAAGTAAAAGCACTCAAACAATGTTGAGTGCCTCAGCAATGGAAAATATTGCTTGTCTTTTATATTCATAGAATTGGTCATTATTTAATCCAAGTTCCGGATAAATATTAATATCTTTTATTCTATTTGGAGACAAGTATTTCTTTTCGATTATCTCACGTTCAATATCATCTAAAGCATATTCTAATGCTCGTTCCATTTGCTTTACTTTCAATCGCTTTTCCTTTTTTTATCTAGATTTTGTCGGATTTTTTTTCGAGATAAAATAAAAAAATCCTCTCTCGATGAGAATGACTATATTATTCCTTATACAACTAATGCACTGCGTTAGTTCAATAAGCTCCGACTTGGATAAACTATAAACGAGATTGAACTGTGTACTAATTCTGTTCTATCTCGTTTTTAAATGGGGCTCCTTTTTCCTTTGCAAATCTACGAGCTGCTACCACGCATAGTACAACGACGATATTAACTGCCACAAGTAACCAACCAACTTTCTCGTGCAGAATCAGAGAGGCAAGCAATAGTCCAAAGAATGGTTGGAGAAGTTGTAGCTGTCCAACTGCCGCAATGCCGCCCTGTGCTAAACCTCGATACCAGAACACAAATCCAACGAGCATACTGAATAAGGATACATAAGTCAGACTTAAGATAGCAGGACGGCCGATGTCCTCCCACGATTCCGGAGTAAAATAGAACGTAAGTGGAAGCATAAGGGGCAGCGACAGTACGAGAGCCCATGATATCACCTGCCAGTTCCCCAGCCGTTGTGAAAGTCTAGCACCTTCTGCATAACCGAGACCACATACAATGATTGAAGCCAACATGAAAGCGTCACCGATTGGTGATGATTCCCCACCATGGATTAGGGCAAATCCTGTAACTAAGAAGCTGCCTATAGCTGAAAAGATCCAAAAGGCTGGTCGGTGGCGTTCACCACCCCTAAGTACGCCAAAAATTGCCGTCGAAAGTGGAAGTAATCCAATGAAGATAATAGCATGCGCGGACGTGACATACTGAAGGGCCAAGGCTGTAAGTAGAGGGAAACCAATCACAACGCCAAGCGCCACTACAAATAGTGGAACAATGTCGCTTCTGTCAGGTCGTTTCTGCCGGAAGATTAGAAGGAGAGCTCCTGCCAATACGCCTGCTATCGCGGCGCGGCAGACTGTTAGGAACAACGGATTGAATTCAGCCACAGCCAAGCGCGTCGCAGGTAGCGAACCACTGAAGATGAGTACTCCTAGGAAACCATTAATCCAACCTTTTGTTGATTTATTCATTGCAATCACTCCAAAATTTGTCACTTCAAACCCATTTATTGATTAAAACGATTTTTAACTGGATTTGATAAATAAGGGTTTTGATTTGAAGTATTAATAATACTCTCATTAAGGAGGCAATTGAAATTAAAAAGTAAATTCTACTTGTATTCCACGACCCCCACTTCCCATAATATGTTAATTATTGCACTTAAATGATATTTCCTTCAATAAGCCACGATTGAAATTAATTTCAATTATTATTTATTTATTTATTAAACTGCTAATTACTTTATTAAAAAGAACCACCGAAACAACTCATGTTGTTGAACTAATGCATTGCGTTATTTGAAGAAGAATAATGTTATTCTTCACTAATTATTCCATATCTCATTTTTTCTCCAATCCATGAACTAACGTCTCTCCATCTGAGTCCTTTAGATGAAATCCAACTTACATCGTAATCTATATTTTTCTTTGGGCTCCAACTACTATCGTCAGCCCAATAAATTAATCCATCTTCAATTAACAAAGATGCTCCGTAAATTACTGAATCATAGTCTTCTGGAGATGGTGACAAATGGAATTGTTTAACACCTTCAAACATTAGTTCTATTGCTGATGTATTTTCAAACTGTCTTTGAAAAAGTATTCTTACATTGGTTCCTGAAGACATAGCCATCGATAAATCATCATCTACATAACTACCGGTCCACAAATATAACTCTTTTAAACAACTATCATGGAAACCTCCAAATAACATTTGAAGTTTTTTTATATCCTCAGTTGTTATAATCTCATTCCATTTCATTATTAATCACCATCCCAAAACAACTTGATCTTCAACTAACGCATGCGTTAGTTCAATAACTTGATATATATTTTTATCTTTCAATAATTAAACAGCATTGTTTTTTATATTTTTCATTTTGCCAATTATACATTTGTGAAAGTTGATTTAGAGATAATGCATTATAACTACATCTACTAAACGGTATATTTAACTCATCCATATCATCACTATTCCAAACTCTCCATAGTTCTAACACCTGTCCTTCTTTAATATTTTCTTTTAGATACTCTAGTAATTGATTCACCCTTTTTATCGAATAAAAAAAATCAATTTGATAAATGAAAGGATGATTTGTAAAACCACAATCACCAAATGTCGCTTCTTTTGTTATGACCAATTCGTCCAAATCGTCTTCATTTTCACAAAATAATACTTTAGCATCTGGGTCCATCTCCTCCCAAGGTACAAATTCATGTGGCTTTATTCCTAAATCAATAGCCTCTTTTACAGTAATAAATTTTATATTCGTATTATCTATTTCTGGTATTTCATAATTTGTTGCTATAAATGAATATCGACTCATTTAACCCCATCCTAATTAAATTGTATTAGTAATATCATTTTTCTCCATTATTTTCGACTTTTCAATTATTGAAATTAAAAACATTGTTTTTTCCTATCCTATAATATTCTATTAGATACAAATAAGTCCTTTTCTTATGCAACTAAACTGCCATTTAGTTTCATAAAAAACCGACTATTTAGCCGGTTTTTTATTCAACATACGCATGTGTTAGTTGTATAAGATTGAGTAATCTTTTTTTTATATAACACCCTAAAACAATCCGTTACTCATAAATAAAATGACACAAACAAAATATACATAACCCCAAGAAAAGTAGTATCATTAATAGTTTTTTTAAATACCACGGTAATAAATTAACAATATA
>NZ_NUCO01000032.1:0-10845 GCF_002555445.1 Bacillus sp. AFS017336 | reverse complement strand
CTTTTTAGACTAACTTAAAATTTAAGCAATTTATACACAAAAAACACTACTTTATGAATAAAGTTCACAGGTTTATGAACATTGTTCAAATTTTGTTCGTATTTCTCTACTCAAACGGAAAACACCCCACAAAAAAAGAAGTCCCATAAGTACAATGACTTACGAGACCTCTATTTACTAAATTAGTTATTAATATACTTCTCAAATACGTATCCGAAATCTTTAACTTTATATTGCTCTCTAGAATTCATTAACCATTCAAAAGCAGCTTCGTTAATTTGTTTGAAACTATTTACTAAACTATTCTCAGCTGTAGTAACACGACCTAATGTTGTAGAAGCAATTTCAATACTTTCCTTAGCATATCCAAGTGCTTTTTCATTTTCATGGCTAATCTCGGCGATTGTTAGTAAAGCTTTATATAAATCCTTTAGTGCTTCAATATGTTTTTTATGAACATCAATTGAGAACTCTTTACCACCTATATGAAACTTAATTTCAACATCTAAATCAATTGTACCAGCAGTTTCAAGCACTACGTGTGAAATTTTATGTGTGTGATAATTGTAACGGTGTAGCGTACGCTTCTTACTAATTGCACTCGTACCATCTAAATGGATTAAAGCCTTATTTGTAAAGCAGTACTCATCTGATTTAGATTTTATTAAAAAATAAATTTTTTCATTATCTTCATGCATTACATAATCGTCAGAATCAACCTTGTCATAATTCTTCGGTTCAATAACACTACCAACATCACTTAAACCAAGCATATCTGCAGCAACTTTACCAAACATATATTACTCCTCCTCATTGGGTCTGTGTATGGAATATCAATACTAAAGGAAATGAATAGCTGTTTCCTTTTCCATTTTATCACCCATTTATCTATTTCACTTCTAGACATAATAAGTATACATATTTATTTTCAAATAGTCTTTCATTATCCTGAATGTCAGGAAAAACTTCGACCGTTTCCATCTTGTCAACTGCATCTACAAATGCTCCAAGAATAATTTCCTTATCCTTTTTGATTTCTTGTTTCTTAAATATGGTCCCAATTGTTGAAATATTTGTCTCATGAGGCTGCTTGTATACCGTTTGAACCGTACTATTATTTTTAGCGCCTGTTGAAATAGTAGTATTCCATTCATAATTTCGTTTTGTATCTAATTGAAGTTTTCGTTTAAATGAAAGATAAAATGTTTTTCCTATATCCTTTTTAGAGATAAACATGCCTGAATCTAAAATTGTCTGAGTTAGTTTTCCATCTTCATACACTTTCACTTTCATTTTAATCTCTTTTAACTGATTAACATTTCCAAATTTCAATTTATATAATGCAATTTGATCAGGATTTTCCCCTATTCTCTTGACTACGTTTTTCTCATAATTAGTCATCTTATACGATTCAACAACATTATTTCCACTTGCAGTTGAATGGTTACTTATTACTTCCCGATTACAACTAACCAAAAAAACAAATATGGCTAATACTAAAAATATTTTTTTCAATCAAAATTATCCTCCTTAATCTCATACTCCTAAAATTCTTACTATCACTGTATTCCCTGTTTTTCCGTTTTTTCCCTTTTTTGCTATTTTAATTTTATCATTGAACACTCTACCCGTTGCAGACTATAATTAGATGGTGACTGTTTAAATTCCGTTCTAAAAAGAACATAATTATATAAAAATGAAAATATAGAAAAGGTGTCGATCAATGAGTATTTTAACTGTAAAAAACTTAAGTCATGGTTTCGGTGATCGTGCGATTTTTAACGATGTATCATTCCGTTTATTAAAAGGAGAACATATCGGGCTGATTGGTGCGAATGGTGAAGGTAAATCAACTTTCATGAATATCGTTACTGGAAAATTACAGCCAGATGAGGGTAAGGTTGAGTGGTCTAAAAAAGTACGTGTAGGTTATTTAGACCAACATGCTGTTTTACAACCAGGAATGTCAATTCGCGACGTATTAAAAAGTGCGTTCCAATATATGTTTGATATGGAAAATGAAATTAATGAGTTATACATGAAAATGGGAGATGCAACTCCAGAAGAAATGGAAAAAATGCTTGAAGATGTGGGAGTTCTTCAAGATACTTTAACAAATAATGATTTCTATATTATTGATGCTAAAGTTGAAGAAATTGGTCGTGGTCTAGGATTAGAAGATATCGGACTTGATCGTGATGTAACTGAACTATCTGGTGGTCAACGTTCAAAGGTTCTTCTATCAAAACTTCTTTTAGAAAAACCAGACATCCTATTACTAGATGAGCCTACTAACTATTTAGATGAGCAACATATTGAATGGTTAAAACGTTATTTACAAGAGTATGAAAATGCATTTATTTTAATTTCGCATGATATACCATTTTTAAATAGTGTTATTAACTTAATTTATCATATGGAAAATCAAGAATTAAACCGCTATGTCGGTGATTATGATAATTTCAGAGCAATTCATGAGATGAAAAAATCACAATTAGAATCAGCATATAAACGTCAACAACAAGAAATCTCTGAACTGAAGGATTTCGTTGCCCGTAATAAAGCTCGTGTTTCTACACGTAATATGGCAATGTCACGTCAAAAGAAACTTGATAAAATGGACGTAATTGAGCTTGCACGTGAAAAGCCAAAACCTGAATTCCAGTTTAAACCGGCCCGTACTTCAGGTAAATTAATATTTGAAGCAAAAGATTTAGTGATTGGTTATGACGAGCCTCTATCTCAACCATTAAATCTACGTATGGAACGTGGTCAAAAAATTGCTTTAGTTGGGGCAAATGGTATTGGTAAAACGACGTTAATGCGTAGTTTACTAGGCGATATTAAACCAATTTCCGGTGAAGTTGAACGAGGCGAATTCCTTCACATTGGATATTTTGAACAAGAAGTTAAAGGTGATCATAATAAATCTTGTATTGATGAAGTTTGGGACGAATTCCCTTCTATGACACAATATGAAGTACGTTCTGCACTTGCAAAATGCGGATTAACAACTAAGCATATTGAAAGTAAAGTTGCTGTATTAAGTGGTGGGGAAAAAGCAAAAGTTCGTTTATGTAAGCTAATTAATCAAGAAACAAACTTACTTGTACTCGATGAGCCTACAAACCATTTAGATGTAGACGCAAAAGAAGAACTAAAACGTGCATTAAAAGAGTACAAAGGAAGCATTTTAGTAATCTGTCACGAGCCTGAATTCTATGAAGGTTTAGTTACGGATGTATGGAATGGTGAAAACTGGACTACTAAAGTATTTTAATTTAGATAAAGAAAGAGCCCGAAATAATTTTCGGACTCTTTTTTATTTCGAATTTATATCCTAAAGTGAAATTTTTTGACTAAGCTGAGTAGTCCACTCACGAGGATGTTTTCTTTTCTTTGTACCCTTTGGCATTGTATTTATATATCCAATATGAAGAGCACCTAATATTTTTCGATTTTCTGGAATCTCCATCTCTTTATAAAATTGCTTATCAAAAATATAAGGATTAGTTCGCCATACCATTCCAATATTCTTTTCCCAAGCCGCTAATTGTAAATTTTGAACAAACGCACAAGTTGCTCCAATTGCTTCTAAATTCCTCTTTTCATTGTCTGAGTGATCTGTCGTTATGATTAAATGCATTGGTGTATCTATAATATATGACTTGAAAAATTCAGTCGATTTTTTAATTTTCTCAACTGTGTATGTTTCAGTTAATTCCATTCTTTCATAGCTATCTACAATTTTCGAAGCATAATATTCTCTTTCCTTTTGCTCTGAAATCATAATGAATTGCCAAGGCTCTTCTTTACTATGGAAAGGAGCATAAGATGCTGCTTCAAGTAACTCCATCAAAACTTCCGTATTAATTGGATCTTTTTTTGTATCTCTAATTGTTCTTCTATTTTTAATAAAATCTAATATCGACATTGAACGTTATTCTCCTTAGTTTCTAAATAATCTTTATATTCATTATAAATGTAAATGATAATCATTTTCAATAACCTTTTCGTTTTTTAACTATTTTCTTACACTTTGTTTTTATGATCGCGAGTTTGTTAAATACTTCCCACATATTTCCATAAGTATTTATATGTAGTAAAGTTTGGAAAGACTGTGTTTAAGTTCAGATCAAAAAAGAAAACAGGTATTGAAGGATAATTTCTTCAATACCTGTTTTTATTACATTTCTTTTGGAGCACGAATGCCTAATAATCTTAATCCTTCTTCTAATATAACGGAAACAACTTTTATTAATGCCAATCTACTTTCAAGTTGATCATCATTAGTTAGTATATGTGTATTTCCATAATATTTATTAAAGCTTTGAGCTAAGTCAATTGTATATTTTGCAATTACCGACGGTTCAAATTGTTCAAAGCTACGTGAAACTTTATTTGGAAATTCAAGAATCTGTTTGATGATATCCCAACTATAAGAATCGTCAAGTCCCTCTTGTTTACTTACATCATACGATATTGCTTTTTCTAAAATTGAATTTGTTCTAGCAATTGAATACTGTACGTAAGGTCCAGTTTCCCCTTCAAATTTTAACATCTGTTCAAGTGAGAATTCGATGTTATTCATACGATCATTTTTTAAATCTTGGAAAATGATTGCACCGACACCGACCATTTTTGCAACTTCTTCTTTATTTTTTAATGTAGGATTTTTATCTGCAATATTTTGACTTGCTAAACTAATTGCTTCCTCAATTACCTCTTCTAATAGAACAATTTTCCCTTTTCGTGTAGACATTTTTTTACCATTTTGTAGGATTAAGCCAAATGGTACATGAACCATATCTTCAGACCATTCGTACCCCATTTTGTTCAAAACTGTAAATACTTGCTCAAAATGTAGCGCTTGTTCTCCACCAACTACATAGACAGCCTTATCGAAATCGTAAGTTTCTTTACGATAAAGTGCTGCAGCTAAGTCACGTGTAGCATATAAAGTTGCTCCGTCAGATTTTCTAATTAAGCATGGTGGTAAATCTTTTTCAGTTAATTCAACAACATCGGCACCTTCTGATTCGACCAATAGATTTTTCTGTTCTAGAAGATCAATTATTCGGTCCATTTTATCATTGTAGAATGCTTCTCCGTTAAAGTTATCAAAATTAACACCTAATAAATCGTATACTAACATAAATTCTTTAAGTGATTCTTCACGGAACCATTTCCATAAATGTAATGCTTCTTCGTTTTTCTCTTCTAATTGCTTAAACCAGCTTCTAGCATCTTCCTCAAGTTGAGGCTCTTTTTCAACTTCTTCATGAAACTTAATATATAATTTTAAAAGCTCTTTAATTGGATTCTCTTTTACAGCGTCTTGATTACCCCACTGTTTATAAGCTACGATCAATTTTCCAAACTGTGTTCCCCAGTCTCCAAGGTGATTAATTTTTACTGCTTTATAGCCATTTTTTTCTGCAATTTTAGCAATCGAATTTCCAATCATTGTAGAGCGTAAATGCCCCATTGAAAATGGCTTTGCAATATTAGGAGAGGAACAATCAATCGCAACTGTTTTCTCATTTCCATCTACTTGGTTGCCATATTCCTTACCTTGACTGAGAACTAAATCAATTACTTGTTTACTTACTAGTTTTTTATTTAAAAAACAGTTTACATACGGACCGTTCGCTTCAACCTTTTCAATAAGCTCGTGCTTAATCAAAGGTGCAACTTCATTGGCGATCATTACAGGAGATTTTCTTAATGCCTTTGCTAATTGGAAACAAGGAAATGCCAAATCACCTTGATCTGCATAATTAGGTTTTTCAATAAGTGCGTTGATTTCAGTTATGGTTAATGCTCCATTTAAAGCTTTTTCGATTTGTTCACTGTACAAATTTACATAATTCATTTTTATCAATCCTCTCTCAAAATAAAAAACCCGTCTCTATCATAAGAGACGGGTTTAAATAATCCGCGGTACCACTCTAATTGTTCAAAGATATTGAACCAACTTTAAAATTTGTTAACGAGGTCTTCCCCGGCAAAGTCCTACTACTATTTCAGACCGCTTTTCCGAAGTGCGTTTCATCTTATTCGTCTATTAGGCTTTCACCATCCCTAACTCGCTTAAAGAATAAAAATAAGATTACTCTCTTCATCTAAAAATTTTCAATATTCATTTTTATCATTTAACCATATTCATTCTAGAATTTCAATATTAATCTTATTTTTGAACTCGATGAATGGCACCTTTTGTTGACAACCTTAATAACATAGAAATTGAGGTGGAATTCATGAATAAAAAACCAATAACGTTAAGCCTTTGTATGATTGTAAAAAATGAAGAAGCTGTGCTTTCAAGATGTTTATCTTCTGTATCTACTATAGTAGACGAAATCATAATTATTGATACAGGTTCGACAGATAAAACAAAAGAAATTGCTAAAAAATTTACAAATTTAATTTATGATTTTACTTGGATAAATGATTTTTCAGCAGCTAGAAATTTTGCTTTTTCAAAAGCTACGAAGGACTATATAATGTGGCTTGATGCAGATGATATTGTTAATGAAGAAAATGCAAAAAAATTACTTAAATTAAAAAAAACACTGACTAAAAATGTCGATGCTGTTGGAATGAAATATCATCTTTCATTTGATGAAAACGGAAATCCAAGTTTTAGTTCTGTACGAAATCGAATCGTTAAGCGTGAAAGAAAATTTAAATGGGTTGGATTCGTGCATGAATATTTAGAAGTTTATGGAGAAATTATTCAGTCAGATGCTGCAATCATTCACCATAAAGACAAAGAATACTCTGACCGAAACCTAAAAATATATGAAAATGCAATTGCTTCAGGTAAAGATTTAAGTCCTCGTGACAAATACTATTATGCAAATGAATGCGTTGATCATCAGCTATATGAAAAGGCAATTGAATGGTATGAATTGTTTCTATCTGAAGGAAAAGGTTGGTACGAGGATAATATTCAGGCTTGTGGAAAAATGGCAGACAGCTATCTGTTTATAGAAGAATTGGAAAAAGCGATAAATAGTTGTCTAAGATCTTTTTCTTATGATGGGCCACGAGGAGAAAACTGCTGTCGATTAGGATTTATGTATCTTCAACAAAATGATTTTACACGCGCAATTACATGGTATAAGCTTGCTACTCTTGTTGATGTACCAACAACTAGTCCTTTTATAAACCAAGCATGTTACACTTGGTTACCAAACCTACAATTATGCCTCTGCTATAGTCGATTAGGAGATCAAGAGACCGCTAAAAAACATAATGATATTGCTGCAAACTACGTTCCTAATAATCCTTCTGTTTTACACAATCAAGAATATTTCCGCACTTACTTTAAAAATAAATAAAACACCACTAAAATTCATTCTTCCTCTTACTCCTTTACGAATAGCTTTATTTGGATATTATTTCACTACTAACTAATGAGACGAATGAAGGACTATATATCGTTAAATGAATGGCCTATTGCTGTTAGTATGTAGGATTAATGATTCAAGCTTATTCTATAGTTATAAATTTATCCAAATGAAATAGAAAAGGGTGATAATTTGATTACAGTTAGCTTATGTATGGTTGTACAAAACAACGAAGCTATAATTGAAAGATGTCTTAATTCTGTTACGAATATAGTTGACGAAATTATCATTGTTGATATGATGTCAAACGATCGAACAAATGAAATCGCAAGAAAATTCACTGACCAGATTCATCTTTTTGAAGATGACGATGAAGTAGCTGCATTAAATTTCTCAAAATCACTGGCTACTAAAGACTATATTCTTTTACTAAATCCTAGCGAAGTTTTGCTTGAAAATGATCGTTTAAATCTCATCCATTTAAAACAGTCACTACGAAATGAGATTTATAATATAGTTGTCAATTATCAAGTTGGATGGGATGAAAAAAATAGACAAAAGATTAGTAGAGTATTTAAAAGATTAGATTCAAATACTCAAACGATGAATTCAACAAATGAATATACTCCTGAATCTGTACAACTTACTAAACTCGTCATTACTGATCTACCTCTAACTCAAAGTACTCAAAAAAATCTTCAAATGTATGAACAAATGTTAAATAATAAAATCATTTTTACTTCTATGGATTTGTTTTATTATGCAAAAGAGCTAAGTTCAAATGCTCAGTATGATCAATCAATTAAGTATTTCTTACAGTTTTTAAGATCAAACCAACAATTTGAAGAACATAATATACTCGCTTGTAACTATATAGCTAATTGTTATCATGAGCTCAATCTGAGTGAACTAGAAACTACTTGGCTATTAAGAGCACTTAAACACGGTAATACTCATCCTGAAACTTGTTGCAGATTAGCCTATTTATTTATGGAAAAAAATAAAATGGATTCAGCAATTTATTGGTACAAGGAAGCAACACAAAACAAAGTAAACGAAAAATTAATTAATCACAATCCATCGTGCACTTCTTGGCTTCCACATTTACAATTAGCTGTTTGCTATGACAGAATCGGTGAGTATTTCCTTGCAAACCATCATAATGAATTAGCTTATCAATTTTATCCAACTCATCCAAGTATTCTTTCAAATCGCGAGTATTTTTCAACACTCATAAATAAAGGCAGCTGAAGTTAACTCAGCTGCTTTTTATCATTTTTTCCTGATTAACATTAACATATAATATATTTCAAGATTAGTAGTTAATTGATTAAGATTAAACCCAAAACTATGAGCTAAGTGGACAACCTCTTCAAAAAACAACTTAATATTTACATCAACATTTATATTTTCATTCTGTTTCGAAATCATTTCAAATTGTTCAGGTGGGAATAGTGTATTTATTGTTAACGGTGTAAAAAATCTAATCTGATCTTTTTTTAGGATCCCAGCGTGAATATAGTTCCATTGACCTTGTAGTAATTGAAAGAGCACTTCTCCATGTGAGACATTCGGGACTCTACAAATAATTGAGCCCTTTGGTTTTAATAGTTTAGTGATTTCTTTTATATAATTCCAAGGATCTTCAACTTGATTCATAATATTATCAATTATTACTAGATCAAAAAACTCTTCAGGATAGCTATCTGGCACTTCATTAATAGCGATTGAATCCACCCTATTATAAAATTGCAATGCAATTGAGGACAATTCTGCATCAGCTTCTGTACCATATAAGTCGCATCCATATAGATTTTTTATTTCTAATCCTGTTGCTCCAGCTGTACAACCAAGCTCTAATATGTTTTTAACACCAGCAGGTACCAAAGCAATAATCTCATTTTTTGGATACCCTATATCAATTAAATTATCTCCCCATTTTTGAATATATTTCATTCTGTTTTCTATATATAAATGTGTTATGTTTATATCACTATTTCCATTAAATGTCATATGTCCGTAATGATGAACAAATGAATCTAATGCAATATGCAACTCATATCCTTCTAAAATAGTTCTTAAACAAATATCATCATCTTCAAACGAACCAAGCTTAAACCTTTCATCAAATCCGATTAATTTTTCTATTAATTCCCGTCTTACTAATAAACAAAAACCTACTAATCGCAGCACTTGCTTAGACATACCTTTTACGTTTGCACAATACTTTAATGAAAATTCATTAATTTCCTGATCGTTTTGATAATCAACATTGATTCTCTGCAAACCGCTCACATAATTACTTACTGGTCCAACCATTCCAATTTTTTCATTACTGTATAAAAGTTTGAGCATTGCATCTAACCAATTTTCTGTAACAATCGTGTCATTATTTAAAAATAACAGACTATCTCCTGTTGCGACTTCAATTCCTTGATTACATCCTTTAGCAAACCCCATATTTATCTCATTTAAGATTGTAATAAAGGAAGGTTTACTTTTTAAATATTCTCGTGTTCCATCTGTCGATCCATTATCAACAACAATAATTTCAACTTCATCTTCTTTTGTATACTTTGCAAGGCTATCAAAGCACTTTTTCGATACTTCGAGTTGATTATAAGTTAATATAATAATACTAGTTTTCATTGTAAACACCTTCTTAAAATCTCACTCATTCAATTTTTGCCTCTCAATTTTCTAAATCACATACATTAATTAACATATTCAAATGCAGATTATTTGGTCAGTACAAATTCAATACTAAAATTAATAAAAAAACCTCATTAACTATTCGAATAGATAACTATTGAATAATTAATGAGGAAGTCGCTATCTTAAGATAAACTGAACATCTCTAAGTGTGGTAGTTAAACAATACGGTGAACTGACCAACTGATGCCTGATGAATTGTTTCCACCTAGAGTAAGCGGTATAGTTAATCCGTCAGCCTCATAGAAGAGACCAATCACATCTCCCGCAGTTAATTGTAAGTCGCTAACGATTGTGACTGTTCCATCACCAAGAATAGCTCGTAGATTTAGGACTAGTGCAACGTTTACATCTAAGATTGGTATTAATCCACTTAACAAATCAGCTGTTGTAGGTGTTATTCTACGGAACACAAATGAAGGATTTACCCCTGCTCCAAGTGATACTGTTAATGTTGCAGTTGTAGAGTAACTAATTGTTGCTTCAAAAGTATATCGTCCAGTTGCTGGGACAGTGAAATTACCAGTTGCTGGATTAAATGTTGTTCCATTGAAGAATGGGCTTGTCACACTCCACCCCGTTAACTGAGTTGTAGTTGCTGTATTAAGCGCTGGTAAAAACGCTGAGAAGCCATCAGAAAGTACATTTGGACCAGTTGCTCCTGTTAAACCTGTTGGACCTGTTGCTCCTGTTGCTCCTGTCACGCCCGTTAAACCTGTCGCTCCTGTTGGACCTGTTGCTCCTGTTGAACCTGTCACACCTGTTGCTCCCGCTGGAC
>NZ_NUCO01000031.1:0-46018 GCF_002555445.1 Bacillus sp. AFS017336 | reverse complement strand
GCTCCACCCCGCGATAATGTGGATACTATTTTATTAGATCCATGAAGTTTATTTCGTTAAGACCATCCCAATCTCAGGATGTTTATGCAAGTAGCAGCTCGATTGGTATGCTGAAGTTATTACTTCGAAGCATATTCGTTCGTGCTCCACCCCGCGATAATAAAAGTTTATATCATTTTAAAGAAATGGTGGAGGATGACGGGCTCGAACCGCCGACCCCCTGCTTGTAAGGCAGGTGCTCTCCCAGCTGAGCTAATCCTCCGGGATAAAATATTGGTGACCCGTACGGGACTCGAACCCGTGTTACCGCCGTGAAAGGGCGGTGTCTTAACCGCTTGACCAACGGGCCAAAAAAAAATATGGCAGAGAAGAAGGGATTCGAACCCTCGCACCGCGTTAACGATCTACACCCTTAGCAGGGGCGCCCCTTGAGCCACTTGGGTACTTCTCTATAATAATGGCTCCGCAGGTAGGATTCGAACCTACGACCACTCGGTTAACAGCCGAGTGCTCTACCACTGAGCTACTGCGGAAAAATTTAAATCAATTCGTCATGTGCTGCAACATGATGACAAGTATTAATATAAACTATACATATATTCCCTGTCAACACTATTTATAATTGTTTTAACGGACTTTTGCATATTCCACATACAAAGCGCTTTGTGTCTACTTTTCTTTTCCTTAAAAAGTCTTGTCCACACCCAACACAACTGTATTTATATTTATAAGAATGTGTTCTTTTTTTAATTGAATTTAACGGTTTACAGTATCTAGGGGCACCTACTTTTTTTAGTAGGACTTTAAAATCTTTATCTTCGTGTTTATATCCTTTCTTCATAATATGAAGATGATAGTGACACAGCTCGTGTAATATAATTCCCTTTAGCTCTTCGATTCCGTGTTCTTGATAGTATAGTTTATTTAATTCGATATTACTATTATTTAATAAATACCTTCCACCAGAAGTTCTCAATCTAGTATTGAAAGAAGCTTGATGGAGAAATGGCTGTCCGAAATAGGTAATCGATAGGTCTTCTACTAATTTTTGTATCTCCTCATTGTCCATTTATAGATCGCCACCTCTTTTTCTACTTTATTCTAACTAAACAACTCACATTTTTCTGGGTATGTGCATACATTAAACATACAAATGAGAATTTCAAAAGATCTTATTAGTACGATTTATGCTAAATGGGCTGCTCTTAGTAAATCTCTCTACAACGGCGTAATTTTTACTATCCAAAATGAACAATACAGTTATCCTTTTTATACAGTGTATCGGAAGGTTACCCCTCACTCATTTATTTCATCGCCCATCTCAATAGTTAAGATGGGCGAAGATTTTTAAGTTGGAGGTTTTCATCATGGTAATGCCTAGTTGGCTTAAGACTCAAATGCAGAAAGCATTTTATGAAAAAAATCGTTATCAAATAAAGTTATTAAATCAATGTTGGTTTTATTATCAAAAAATTAAGCTTTGACTTTTTCTTTTGCTTCAATTGGCAGCATAGATAAGCCTACTCTTTGTTTCTTTTGATCAACTTCAGCAATCCACACTTTTACTACTTGACCAACTGAAACAACATCTAATGGATGTTTAATAAATTTACTACTCATTCTTGAAATATGAACAAGACCGTCATTCTTTAATCCTATATCTACAAACGCACCAAAATCTACTACATTTCTTACTGTTCCTTCAAGCTCCATGCCTATTTTTAAGTCTTCAATTTGAAGAACATCTTGGCGAAGGATTGGTGCTGCTAATTCGTCTCGTAAATCTCTTTCAGGTTGTGTTAATGAACCTAAAATATCATTCAGTGTAATTAAACCAATATCAAGTTGTTCTGATATTTCTTCTAAGTTTAGCGTCTTTAACTTTTCTTTTAGTTCTTTTGAACCAATTTGATTTGTTGAGAAATTTAATTGCTTTAATAGTTTTTTTACTTGCACATAATTCTCCGGATGAATACTTGTACGATCTAAAGGTTCATCCCCTTCGACAACGCGCAAGAATCCAATACATTGTTCGTATGTTTTTGCACCTAGTCTCGGTATCGTTTTAAGCTCTTTTCGATTTGTAATTTTCCCTTTTTCATCACGATAATTAACGATATTTTTCGCCACCGTTTTGGACAAGCCCGATACATGTTGTAATAGCGAAACTGATGCTGTATTTACATTTACACCTACTTGGTTAACTGATGTTTCAACAACAAACGATAGTGATTCATTCAGACTTTTTTGAGAAACGTCATGTTGGTATAATCCTACGCCAACAGATTTAGGGTCAATTTTAACCAATTCAGCTAACGGATCTTGTAATCGTCTTGCGATTGAAACCGCACTTCTTTCCTCAACTTGGAAATTTGGAAACTCTTCTCGCGCTAGTTCTGAAGCAGAATACACGCTCGCTCCAGCTTCATTTACGATTACATAGTAAATACTATTTTTCATTTCTTTTAGAATTTCAGATATAAATAGCTCAGTTTCACGAGACGCTGTTCCGTTTCCAATTGCTATCATCTCTATTTTATATTTGATAAGAATATCTTTAATTTTTGCAATTGCTTGCTCTCTTTTATTTCTTTGAACTTCTTCTCTTTCACCTTTGAAAGGATGCGGATAAATAACATCAATATTAAGTACTTTACCTGTCTCATCTACAACGGCTAATTTGCAACCTGTACGGAATGCAGGATCAACTCCAAGAACGATTTTTCCTTTTAATGGTGGCTGTAGCAATAGTGAGCGTAAGTTTTCTGAGAAGATATTAATTGCATGAGAATCAGCTTTTTCGGATAATTCCTTACGAATCTCTCTTTCAATTGAAGGTTGAATTAATCGTTTATAAGCATCCTCAACAACTTCTTTTAAAATTGGTCGCACAAAAGTTTCCTTTATCATAACTTTTCTTTCTAAATATGAAATAATTTCATCAAAAGGCGATTGAACTGCAACCCTTAAAATATCTTCTTTCTCCGCACGATTCATTGCTAGTATTCTATGTGGAACAATCCTTGCAATTGGCTCAGAGTATTCATAATACATTTCATAAACTTTTTTCTCGTCTTTATTGGCATCTTTTACAGTACTATCAATTGTTCCTTTTTTAAATGTAACTTCACGAATCCACTTTCGATATGTAGCATCGTCTGCAATCCATTCCGCAATAATGTCTTTTCCACCTTGAATAACTTCATCAGCTGTACTAACTTCAAGTTCAATATTTATGTATTTTAATGCCTCTTCTGCTAACATGCCTTCTTTTGGCATCGAGAATAACCACTCTGCAAATGGTTCTAACCCCTTATCTTTTGCGACCGTAGCACGAGTCCTTCTTTTTTCTTTATATGGTCGGTATAAATCCTCTACTTCTTGTAGCTTTGTTGCTAACGTAATACTTTTACGTAATTCATCAGTCAGCTTTCCTTTTTCATCAATTAAACGGATTACTTCATCTTTTCGTGTTTGAAGATTTACAGCATACTCATATTTCTCCAAGATCGAATGAATTTGAACTTCATCAAGAGAACCCGTCTTTTCTTTTCGGTACCTGGCAATAAAGGGAATTGTATTTCCTTCTTCCTTTAATTCAATGACAGTAGCTACTTGTTTCAAAGTAATAGATAAATCAGATGCTATTTTATTAATCAATTGCTGTGACATAACTTAACGCCTCCAATTTTTGGGAATTATATAAGACCTAAAATAACCCTTTCAAGTCGAAAGGGTTATAAAACATTAATTATAATTTATGTAGATAAAGCTGCTAAAAAAAGCAACTTTAAAAATCAACAAGTCCTAAACTGATTTGCAACGCTTCATCAACCTGATCCATCATCTCATCGTCAAGATGTGTTATCTTATCGGTTAATCGCTGTTTGTCAATCGTTCGAATTTGCTCTAGTAGTATAACCGAATCACGTTCAAATCCATATTTTTTAGCATCGATTTCAACATGTGTTGGAAGCTTTGCTTTTTGGATTTGTGCTGTAATCGCAGCGACTATAACGGTAGGACTAAAACGATTACCGATATCATTTTGTATTATGAGAACCGGACGAACTCCACCTTGTTCCGAGCCAACTACAGGGGAAAGGTCTGCAAAATATACGTCGCCACGTTTTACTATCAAGTGATTACCCCCCGCTAACTAAGCGCTCCACTTTAGAATCCGCTTCAGACTCAGCATAGAATGACTCAGAAGATATTAATAAGTTGATTTTAGCCATTTCCATGTATCCGCGTCGCATATGTTCACGACTTTGGCGTCTTTTACGATCTTTTAAAAACATCTTAGTCGCTTGATAAATATACTCATTTCGATTACCGTTTTCTTGCTTTACTAATCCATCTAGTTCGCTTACTACGTGTTTTGGTAAACGTACTGTTATTTCAGTTGTCGCATTTAGTTCGGACAAGTTTCAGCACCTCCAGAATCAACTATTACCCATATATCTCCCTATACTACATCATACCATTATTTTCAGTGATTGGAAAGACACATATCTTCGTTTATCTTAACCAAATAACGGTGTTTCATACTTTAATACATCAAATTACAATTTATCTGATACTAGATAATTACTGACTGACTTAATATTTCCATTCTTTTTATATACTCTTGGTACCCGATGATTTAGAAGGCAAGTTACTTCATAATTGATTGTATTCATGTGTATAGCCACGTCCTCAGCCGTAACAGCTCCGTCTTTATTTTCTCCTATTAACGTCACTTTTGTACCAACAGGATAATGCTTTGAAAGCTTGATCATACACTGATCCATACAAACTCTACCAACGATTTCTGCCTTTTCACCTTCCACTAGTACAGAAAAGCCTTGCATATCTCTTAGCCATCCATCTGCATAACCAACTGGTAATGTAGCAATCCACTCTGAGTCAGAAGTAAAATACGTTGCTCCATAACTTACACCACTATTCGATGGTAACTGTTTAATATGTGAGATTTTCGTATAAAGCGATAGTGCGGGCTTTAATGTAAATGGCAGCAATGGCTTTATCTCTAAAGATGGAGTTAAACCATACATGATAATTCCAACTCGAACTGTGTTAAATAGGTTAGTTTCTAATGCAGCCGCTGCGCTGTTCGCACAATGAATTAGCTCAGGCGCAAATCCACTACTCTTAACCCATTCGATACATTCATAAAATGTCTTTAATTGCTGATTAAAATAGGATTTATTTAACTCATCGGCAGTAGCAAAATGTGTAAACAATCCTTCTAATTTAATCGATGGATTATCTCGTAAGATCGATGCTGCTCGTTCCCACTCCGATTTTGTCTTTAAGCCTAACCTACCCATCCCGGTATCAAATTTAATATGAATCATTGTACCATCAGTATTTTTTAGATTTTGAGAAATACCTTCTAACCAATCAACATTATATGCTGTTAAAGTTAATTTATGCTCAATTGCGACGTTTATATCCTCTGGTCTAGTTGCACCTAAAACTAAAATTGGTGCTTCTATTCCTGCATTACGCAGAAATATCCCTTCATCAATAAAAGCGACTAATAATCTTGTTGCTCCAGACTTTAATGCTTGTTTAGCTACTTCTACATAACCGTGTCCATATGCATTCGCCTTTAAAGCTACATAAATTTCTTGATGATTTGGGTAAAGCGATACAATATTTTTAATGTTTTCTTCAATTGCATCTAAATCCACTTCTACCCAAGTGTCGCGATAAAATGGTGTTTCTGTCATGATTTACACTTCCTTATCGATTTACCCATTACTCTTTTTATATGTGTTAAATTATTTGCTTATTTTACTATAAATGTCAACCAATATACTACTCATTCATAGTTTATTTGAAATTTAAAAAGGCGTGATAAAGCATCATCACGCCCTTTTAAGTTTGGAAAAAATATTATTTTGTGCCTGTATCTCCGACTGATTGAGCAACTTGAATTAATTCGCTTTGAGTTAAGTTTTTAGAAACAATCGTAAAGTCTGTTCCGCCATATGACCATGTGATCATCTTATCTGATAGTGCCCCTACGGTTTTTCCTAAATCAACTGGTTCACCAGTGATTTCCATTGTTGTACCAGACTCTGTAATCTTCGCTTTTTGCTCAATTAAAGTAAACGATTTTTTATCACCTTTATATGAAAGGATAACTTGAACACCAGTATTAGTTTTTACTTCTTGTTGGTCATCAAGCACTACACCATTCATCAAATAATTAGGGTAAAGTGTAACTAATAAATTAGGATCATTTTCTGGATTAGTTGATGTAGGTACACTTAAACGAGCGCTTGTCATATTTTTCTTCACGTCAAATGCGTCGCTATCAAACTTAGCATTGTATTCTACTTTATCAAATTTAACGTCCAACACTACATTTTTATCTGTATCTAATAATTTTACCGATTCAGGTGTTAAACCTTTTTTATTAAATGTAATTTCTTGTGTTGGGAGTAATTGTCTATTTGTATAATTTGTTTTCGTTTCAAAAACATAGCCTTTTTTAGTTGTTTTAAATGTTGCATTTTTATCCTGTACTAGGTCATTAACCAATGATTCTGGTAAGTATGGCTGACTGCTGTTTGATGGCCAATCACTTTGGAAGCGATAGCTTTTATTTAATGCTGGTGTTAAAACGAATACACCTTCTTTGTTTCTTAAAATAATTTGATTTTGATCGCTCTTAGCATTTTTTAATTGTACACGATAGTAAGAAGGCTTTTTGTGCCAAATGACAACTTCATACTTTTGTGGATCGTTGCCATTATTAATTGTTAATGTTGCATCCGCCTTATAACCATTCATTTTTTCAATCTGATTGCTAAGAGAACCTACTACATCATCTTTCGATTTCGTTCCACATGCAGCTAATGATAGTACTAACATGACAGTCAAAAGCATCGCTACAAGCTTTTTCTTCATTTCCCCAGCTCCTTTGTTCCTCTATTGTAAAAAAAGAGAATCTCATGCAAAGGCAATTGAATAAATGTGCGCGAGTAGCTTAGAAGTTTAATCTTGATTTATTCATGCACGTTGCAACCTTGCTTCTCATATCCTCATAAAACTATATGAGGTCAAGCTTTAAAATATGCAGACTAGCATGACAAGCTAAATTAAAATATTTTTAAAGAAAACGAGCCAAATGGCGAAAAAAGTGCTGTAGTTATGGGGATTTTTCTTCTACGGTGCATTGTTAATTTACAAAAAAAGAACAGCCACTCCATAGATGAGTGACTGCTTGAAAACTGTTTAGATTTGCTGTAAAACCACTTGAGCAGCAGCATAATGTTCAGTATGCGTAATCGATAAAAACGGTATAAATGGTAAATCAACAGTTAAAACAGGCTTACCTTTCTCATCGTTTAAAATTTCAATGTCTTGAAACCCTATCTCTTTTCCAATGCCAGTTCCAAATGCTTTTGAGCAAGCCTCTTTTGCTGCAAATCTGCCTGACAAAAATTCTAATTTTCTACGCTCCGATAAGTTTTTGTATATTCCATATTCTGCTTCAGTCAGAATCCTTTTAGAAAAACGCGGCTGCGAAATAATAATTTCTTTCATTCTTTCGATTTCAACTAAATCCAACCCAATACCTACAATCATATTCCCCCTACTTTCTAAGTACTACGGTTTAAAATAAAAGCTTGCACCATTAATAACCTCAACTGAAGGATGATCTTTCATATCTTCCATTAATTGAAAGAGTGCATTATCTTTTTGTTTTGCTTCAATCATACAATCAATTTGATCAACCGAGCCATATATTTCATTTAAAAACGTAATAAACAGATTCGAATCTACAAAATCGGCATGAGCCCGAATATCTTTCTCATCTCTAGGGCTTGATATATGCATTTTCATTGGTAAACTGGAATCTCTCCACGTATTAACAGCATCGCCCCAACTTTTTACCCAGTCTTCATTTTCATGATTGACTAAGTGATGATGATAGTCAAATACAAGTGGCACGCCTAATTTTTCACAAGCATATAACGTTTCATCAAATGTAAAAGTAGTATCATCATTCTCAAACATTAACATTTTCTGAATGGACGCTGGAACTAAGCTGAAATTTTCGATTAATTGTTCGAGTGATTTTTCTTTATCATCATATCCTCCACCAATATGTAATACACATCTTTGTTCAGGGTTAATTCTCATACCTTTTAATAACTGATAGTGCATTTTCAAGGTTTTAAGAGATGTTTTTAATAAGTCTTCATCTGTAGAGTTTAAAATAACAAAATGATCTGGATGAAAATCAATTCTCATTTCATTAGCAAGTGCAAATTTACCTAACTCAAGCAAACCTTCCTTTAATGGCTTGATATAATTCCAATCTGCCACTTCTTCATGATTCGCTAAAGGAATCAATTTACTACTTAGTCGAAAAAATGATATATCATGTCCCTTATTATGCTTTAGCAATCTTAAGCAGTTGTTAATATTTGTATTAGCAATTTGTTCTAACTTACGAATAGCCGCTTCTTTATCCTTTTGCTTTAAAAACTGTGTAACTGTCATAGTTTTTGAAGGTGAAGCATTTTGTAAGTTCATACTCATTGCAACATACCCAAGTCTTACTAGCATTTTCATTCCAACTCTCATATGTTTTTTAATTAGTGTATGGAATCTATCCAAATTCACACATATAGAAGAGAATAAAATTACAAACAAAAAGGTACATGGATTTTACCATGTACCTTAACTAATAACTTATTTACTGCTGTCTTGTGGTTTACGTTGTCCACCACGGTTGTTATCACGAGGACCTTCGCTACGTTTGTTACGGAAACTTCCGCCACGGTTATCACGGTCTCCACGACGTCCATCTCCACGACGATTATCGCTACGACGTCCATCTCCACCGCCGCTACGTCTATTTTCTCCACGACGGTATCCGCCGCCACCGTTTCCGCCGTTTCCACCGCGTCCGCCACGGTCACGTTTGACCATTGGTGGCTCATCAGTTAAACGAATTGGTGTTTCATTTGGCTCTTTTGTTAACATTTTTAAAGCTGCAGCTACAACACTTACAGAATCATGCTCTTCAAGTAATTCTTCTGCAATACGTTTGTAGAACGCTAAATTATCACTTTCCATAGTCGAAGTTAATTTCTCTGCAATGATACGTTGTTGACTTTCAATTGCTTCGTCTAATGTAGGTGCAGTCATACGTTCCATACGACGCTTAGTTGTACGTTCGATATTTTTTAATTGATTAAACTCACGAGGAGTAATAAATAACATCGCTATACCTGATTTTCCAGCACGACCAGTACGTCCAATTCGGTGAACATAGCTCTCAGGATCTTGTGGAATATCAAAGTTGTATACATGTGTAACGCCAGAAATATCTAATCCACGAGCTGCTACATCAGTTGCAACTAAAACATCAATTGAACCAGATTTAAATTTACGAAGTACTTGCTCACGTTTTGCTTGTGATAAATCACCATGAATACCTTCTGCAGCATAACCACGTAAGTTTAATGCTTCTGATAATTCATCAACACGACGTTTTGTACGACCAAAAATAATTGCTAATTCTGGTGTTTGAATATCTAATAAACGTGTAAGAACGTCAAACTTTTTCTTTTCTTGAACTTCAATAAAATGTTGTTCAATGTTAGGCATTGTAACTTCTTTTGCTTTTACTTTTACAATTTGTGGATTTGTCATGAAAGTTTCTGCAATGCGACGAATTGGATCTGGCATTGTAGCAGAGAAAAGAAGTGTTTGTTTGTTTTCTGGAACTTCTTTTAAGATCGCTTCAATATCTTCAATGAATCCCATGTTTAACATTTCATCCGCTTCATCTAAAACAACTGTATTTACATTGTTTAGGCGAATTGTACGACGGTTAATATGGTCTTGAATACGACCAGGAGTTCCTACAATAATATGTGGGAATTTTTTTAATGAACGCATTTGACGATTAATATCTTGTCCACCGTAAATCGGAAGGATTTTAACACCTTTATTCATACCGATTTTGTGTAATTCTTCGCCAACTTGAATAGCTAGCTCTCGCGTAGGAGCGATAACAAGTCCTTGGACATTGCTACTATCTACATCAATTTTTTCTAGTAATGGAATACCGAAAGCGGCTGTTTTACCAGTACCAGTTTGCGCTTGACCAATTACATCATGGCCTTGTTTTGCTAATGGAATAGTCTGCGCTTGAATTGGTGTAGCTTCCTCGAAGCCTAATTTTTCAATCGCAAACAGGATTTTACTACTTAATCCTAATTCTTGAAATGTTGTCAATTTGGTTAATCTCCTTTGTATCTCAATTGATCTATAAAAATTTAAAATATTATATGTTTCGTGACTGTTCATATGGAAGGTTCGTTTTTAGTGGCAAACAATAGTCCGAAGTATCATGAAAAGGAAACAATATCTACCCATTATACGGACATTCCATCTAAAAAGCAAATGAAGTTATATTCTAACAATTTGACCTTCGAACCTTCTTCTTTACCCCAAGAAACGTTAAATCCTCACTAAAACCCATGGTTTTCAGCCTTTTATTTGCTTTATTACGAATAGTTTTCATATGTTAAATTACGCAAATAAAGATTTCATTTAGAAATTGGACTTGGTTAAGCGTATAGGAAAAGACTTTAATTTCTATGCCTCCTAGCCCATATTTCCATTCATTATATTACTACTGTAGTAACACATTTACAACTTCCTCTAACTTCATACCCCTAGAAGCTTTTACTAACACTAGGTCATTCGGTTGAACTTGTTGTTTTAAGTCTTCAATTAATTTGTTTTTGTCATCAAAACTTTTTACTTTCGAAGAATCCATTTGTTCGAATGCTGAAGTTGCTGCAAACTTACTTAATGGCCCAAAAGTGTATAAAAAGTCAAAATGAAGATTTACAACTTCTTCACCAATTTCTTCATGGAAGGCAATTTCTTGATCACCTAGTTCCAACATGTCGCCAAATACTACAAACTTACGGTCATAACCTTTTAATTCTGAAGCAAACAAAAGGGCAGCTTTCATTGATGTAACACTAGCATTATAAGCATCATTAATAACTGTTAGCCCATTTTCACTTTTTAAAAGTTCCATACGCATTTTTGTCATTTCTAAATTCTGCATACCAGCGTTAATTTCATCCCAAGTTAATGAAAGTTTTCTCGCAACTGCAATTGCTGCCAATGTATTACTAATATTATGTTTGCCTAGTACAGCCAATTTGAAACGAACTTCTTGAGCTTTATTTATTTCGAATTCACTTCCAGCTTCGTTCATTTCAATAAACGTTGGATATACATCATTACTTTCACTAAAACCGAATGTTTCAATAGTATAGATTGAACTTTTGTCTTTTGTACCTTCGATTAATAACGGCTCATCACCATTAATTACAAGTAATCCACTTTTTGATAAACCACTAGCGATTTCAAGCTTCGCCTTTGCAATACCAGCTCTTGAGCCTAACTCTTGCATATGGGACTCACCGATATTTGTAATAATTGCTGCATCAGGCTCAGCTAAATTAGATAAAAACTCAATTTCACCAAAATTACTCATACCCATTTCCAATACAGCAACTTCTGTATCCTCAGCCATCGCTAATACTGTTAAAGGAAGTCCAATATGATTATTAAAGTTTCCTTGTGTTTTATGTACTTTGTATTTTGCTGAAAGAATGCTCGTTAAAATATCTTTTGTGGAGGTTTTCCCATTACTACCTGTAATTCCCACTACTTTACCATTCCACTCTTTTAAATAAGATTTAGCAAGTTTTTGTAGGGCTTCTAATGTGTCATCGACTAAAATAACAGAAGCGTTTGAAGGTACATCGGAAAACGTTCTTGAGCAAAGTACTGCACTAGCACCATTTTCAATCGCTTGAGGTAAAAATTGATGCGCATCGAATTTTTCACCAATAATCGGGATAAATAATTTTCCAGTTAAATCTACACGTGAATCTGTAGAAACTCCATTAATCGTTAAATCTTCCCCTTTTAATTCACTTCCAGGAATCATATTAACGATTTGAGATAAAGTACGCACGATTGACATTGTCACCGACTCCTCTTCTATATAGCATCCATATGAAAACAGTCTGAAAATCAGATTTTTGGACTATCAACAAACTGAAACACTATTCAACCATGAATAGTGTTTTCAATTGTTAAATATTATATTTAATTTGTTGTTTTTGCTCGTAACGTTCGATTGCTAGGTCAATTAATTTTTCAATTAATTTTGGATACGTTACACCTGTAGCCTGCCATAATTGCGGGTACATACTAAATGGTGTAAAACCAGGCATTGTATTAACTTCATTCATTAATACACCACCATCTTCTGTTACAAAGAAATCAGCACGAGTTAAACCTGAACCATCAATTGCTTTGAATGCAACCTCTGCAAAATGTTTAATTTTTTCATATGTTTCAGTCTCAACTGGAGCTGGAATAATTAGACCCGTATCGCTACTCTCATACTTTGCAGCGTAATCATAAAACTCTACCGACGGTTTGATTTCACCGACAACTGAACATTCAACTTGGTCATTACCTAATACGGCAATTTCAATTTCACGCCCAACAATGTTTTCTTCAATAATTATTTTACGGTCAAACTGGAATGCTTCTTCAAATGAAGCGATTAATGCTTCACGGTTCTTAGCTTTTGTAATACCAACACTAGAACCTAAATTAGCTGGTTTAACAAATACAGGATACCCTAATTCTTTCTCTACTTCTTCGTAGCAAGATTCTGCATTTGCTTTCCACTCTGTTTTTAAGAAATGAACATATTTAGCTTGAGGAATCCCAGCTTGAGCAAATAAGTTTTTCATTATTACTTTGTCCATACCAGCCGCTGAAGCTAATACACCGTTACCAACGTAAGGAATATTTAATAGTTCAAGTAATCCTTGAACTGTTCCATCTTCACCATTTGGTCCATGTAATAATGGGAAAATAACGTCAACTGGTCCAGTTGAATCTTGATTTGAAGCTGCAGGAATAATTGATGAAGTTAACGCGACAGGAGCGATTTCATTTACTTGTTGATCTTCATTTGAGAATTTTAAAGCTGCAACGCTTTCTACTTTTCCTTCAATTTGTTTACCTTGTAACCATTCACCTTGTTCTGTTATATAAATTGGATACACATCAAATTTTGTGTGATCTAAAGCAGAAATAACGGCAAAAGCTGTTTGTAATGATACTTTGTGTTCAGCAGATTTACCGCCATATAATAATCCTAACTTAATCTTCATGATGTTCCCCCTACTATTTTTTGCTCTCCCTATTGTACCACTTTATACAAAAGTGTATAAGCTTTTATGGGTAGAAACCTATTTTTCTTTACAACATATGCACCGATAGTCTTTTTGTGATTTTTTAACAACTAAAAAAAGTATAGCGTATTGCGCTATACCAGTCCGGACAAAATCTAAAAACCTTAACTAGAGACGATTCGAAATCATTTGTATATCGAAACATATAATGCTTTATTGAGCTATGCCTTGTTGATTATCTCTCATTGCTACCTTTTCATCTAGTGAACGATACATTACTCCCGAAATAACTACTCCTGTTCCAAGAATGATAAAAAGCCAGATCCCTAATTTTAAATCAAACAAAAAGCCACCTAATAAAGGTCCAAGAAATCCACCGATCGTATATTTCATACTACCAACAGCCATATAAGTTGCCCTTAATTCTTCAGGTGCGATATTCGCCACAAATGTCATTTGAACTGGCGACATGACCATTTCTCCAAATGTGTAGTAAATGAAGATTATTGCCAACAGAACTAGAATCATCCATTTACCTAATCCAACGAAAAGAAATAATGGCGGTGCAAAACCAATCGATAAAATACCTAATCCAAATAAGATCGTACCATAGAACATCGTTTTTCCAATTGAACGATTCGATAAATAACTTGAAATAGGAAATTGAAAAAGGACAACTAGCAATCCATTAAGTGACATTAAAAAAGGATAAGGATTCCATTCTCCGAAATGAGATTTAAAGATTTGTTTAAAATAAAGTGGTAGCATACCTTCAATTTGCGAAAATCCCATTGATATTATGACACCTGTTGCTACATAAAAAAGCAATAATTTATCTGATATAATAATGTTCATAACCTTTTTAAACGGGATTGTTGTTTTGTCTTGCTTTTCTTTAACACTCTTCATTTCTGCAGGGAGTGTTTCTTTTAATAGAATTAATTGAGCAATACTATACAGTCCTAAAGCTGTTGCAGCAATAAAAAATAAACTATCTTTTGAAAAATATACAACTGAACTTCCTAATAATGGACCTATGACAGTACCTACATTACTCCCAACCCTTAATAGTCCATAGGCTTCAGTTCTTTTTTCCGGTTCAGTTACATCGGCTACCATTGCAGAAGCTGCCGGACTAAAAAAAGAGTTACTAATACCTAGTAAAATTGATAAAATTAAAAATGACGTATAACTATCTACTAAAGCAAAAGAAACTAAGATGAGAGATGTTCCAAGCGTTGAAAAGACCATCATCCGTTTCCGACCATATAAATCTGCCAGCCTACCTCCAGCCATCGAACCGAATAAAGATGCTATAGGTGAAATCGACATAATAAATCCTACCTTTAGCATTGAATCGACTTTACCTTCTAAATAAAGTGCAAAAAATGGCATAAGCATCATCATCGCACTACTCGTAATCGTTTCTCCGATAACTCGGATCCATACATTACGATCCATACCTTTTAACTTTTTAAAAAATATCATCCTTTAAAAACACCTCCTAGTGCATCGAAACTACAATATTTAAACATATAGGATGAATGTTAAATTATGTTAAGTTTCTTTATAGATCGATTAGCCAAACTCAAAACAAAAGGGTGCTCAAAATGACCTTTGTCATTGAACACCCACTCTTTTTTATCATCTTAAGCTTGTTCTTTTGAAGAAATTGAGAACATCAATCCCAAAAAAGTACCTAATAAAAATAAGGTTGAACAAGACCCCATCAATACTATGCTCACTGTTAGGCTCACGCCTGTATGTAAGAAACCGCTTCCAGTGAAATATAATAAAAATAGAATAAGACCTATAAAAAAGGCAATACCAGAATATTGAGTATATGTTTCAACGATTTCATGATCAGTTTGCTTCATTATGATTGACCTCCTGTTTCTACTTTTTTGTGAATTGCAATACCTAATTTGTGACAACTTTGTGACACTTTTATATTAACACATTTATTTCGCAATTGTAAATATTTTCAGAAAACTTTTTAAATAATATTTGAGACAAGATTAAGAAAGTAATAATTAGGTTATAAATCAAGCATCACATTTTTAATAAAGAAAAACCGAGATGATTATACATCCCGGTCCATAGCTGATTTCTTATTGTTTTATTTCAGAAAGATACTCTTGTAATTACCAAAACCTTCTTCGTCCATTTTTTCATATGGAACAAATCTTAATGCAGCTGAGTTTATGCAGTAACGGAGTCCCTCAGGTCCAGGTCCATCATCGAAAACATGACCTAAATGTGAATCAGATTCAGCACTTCTCACTTCAATACGCATCATTCCATGGCTATAGTCCTTTTTCTCTTCAACCTCACCTTTTAATATAGGTCTTGTAAAACTTGGCCATCCACAGCCTGAATCAAATTTGTCTAAAGAACTAAACAAAGGAATTCCTGATACGATATCAACATAGATTCCTTTTTCTTTGTGATTCCAGAACTCGTTTCTAAACGGAGGTTCAGTTGCATCTTCTTGTGTAACAGCATACTGAATTGGTGTGAGCTTTTGCTTTAACTCTTCTTGACCAGTTTTCCATTGCTCCTTTAAAAACTTTTGGCGGCCAGACCCTTTAAAGTATAGTTGGTAACGAATCGGATGCTTCTTATAATAATGCTGATGGTATTCTTCTGCTTCATAAAATGGTTTTGCAGGTAATATTTCTGTCACAATTGAATTTTTGAAAACACCACTTTTTTCAAGTTTTTCTTTTGAAGCAATCGCTTGTTCTTTTTGAGTTTCATTATGATAAAAGATTGCCGTTTTATACGAACTACCTCGATCACCAAATTGCCCACCTACATCAGTCGGATCAATTTGTTGCCAAAATAAGTCTAATAGTTTTTCATACGGATATACATCAGCATCAAATGTAATTTGAACTGCTTCGTAATGGCCTGTTAAATGAGTGCACACTTCTTCATATGTTGGATTTTCTTTTTCCCCACCTGTATATCCTGATACAACCTTTATAATTCCGTCCTGTTGATCAAACGGTTTTACCATACACCAAAAACATCCGCCAGCAAATGTAGCCAATTCTGTCCCCATACCTTAACTCCTCCTAATAATTGTCATTAATTAGTATTTACCATATATATAAGTCGATATAAATATTTTTGCTTAAAAAGGCTAATTCTTAACTTGAAAGAATCAATTTTTGTATGTAAACTTATACGATAATTACACAGGAGGAAAGTAATATGTTTGAAGAGTTTAAGAAGTTTGCCCTAAAAGGGAATGTACTTGATTTAGCGGTTGGGGTTATTATTGGTGGAGCTTTTGGTAAGATTGTGTCTTCTTTAGTCGCTGATATTATGATGCCAATTATTGCACTTATCATAGGAAAGGCAAATTTTACAGGGTGGCAATTTAATGGGATTAAGTATGGTACTTTCATCCAGACAGTGATCGATTTCTTTATTATTGCGATATCAGTATTTTTCTTTGTTCGATTAATTAATAGACTTTCATTTAGAAAGAAAGAAATAGAGGAAGCTAAACCTGTCGTTCCTACTAAAGAAGAAACCTTACTTATAGAAATACGAGATTTATTAAAAGTACAAGTTAAAAACCAAAAAGATATAAGCTAAAGCTTATATCTTTTTTATATTTTAAGAGAAAATAAAAAACCTCGTACCATACTAAATATAATACGAGGTTAATAAACTATTAGAATTTTCCGTAGCCTAAGAAGTGAGAGCGAACCCAGCTATTACTTAAGCTGATAATGCTGATTCCGCTGCTTCCAGCATGAACCATTTTATTTCCACCAATGTAAATACCCATATGTGAAGGACCATTAATATAAGTATTTTGTAAGAATACTAGGTCACCAGGTTGTGGAGAGCTTACTTTTGTCGCACTACTCCAATATGTTTTTACATTTCCACGAGAGATGCCATATCCATTATGTGAATATACGTACCAGATGAATCCACTGCAATCGAATCCACTTGGAGAAGTTCCACCAAATACATAAGGAACACCTTGATATTTAAGAGCAAAATCTACAATTCCATTACCTGTTGCAACTGATCCACCATCATCTGATGGTCCAGCATTTGATCCAGAATTAGAATCAGATTTTGAATGTGAGCTTGAGTCTGATTTTGAGTCTGAGCTAGAAGAGTTTGAACTAGTGTTAGTCGCTTGACTATTGTCACTATCATCCTCATTATCATCGCTAGATAATGCTGCTAGTTCTAGAGATTGTTGCTCAAGACGTTGAACTCTTTCATCTTCTTTTGCATTTTCTAGTTCTTTAACAGCCAACTTCAAGTTAGCTTCTGCAGTATCTAATGATTTTTGTTTTTCAGCTTGCGCATTAGAAAGATCACTTTGTTGTGCAACTAAATCTTCTTTTGCTGCTACAAGCGTTGCTTTTTTCTCATCAACAAGTTGTTTTTCTTTTTTAACTTCGTCTTGTTCTGATTGTTGTTCTTTAATGATGTTTTCGTCAGCACTAAATAACGTTGAAATTGAATTTAATCTGTTAAAGAAATCTACAATTCCATCAGAGTTAAATAAGACGTCAGTCACAAGATTTACTTTTGGTTGCTTTTGCATAGCAACTAAACGTTGTTCTAATACTTCATTACGTTTTTCAATTCGATCTTGTAAATATGTAATTCTAGCTTTTTTATCATTGATAAGTTTCTCTGTCTCAGTGATTTCTGCTTTTTTTGCATCTATATTGTTCTTAGTTGTTTTAATTTGAGCATCTATCTTCTTTACTTCGCTGCTTAATTTTTTAAATTGTGATTGGAACTTATCTACTTCAGCTTGCTTTGTTTCTACTTTGCTATCAGCTAATACTGAAGCATTTGGCGCTAATGATAATACTATTGTACTTGCAATTGCTAGCACTGCCAGTTTTTTTCTTAACATTTCAGCGTCTCTCCTCTCGCTAATCTACCTAAGTATTTATACCATAGATTCACGAAGAGAGTCGCAATTGTTACAATATTGTAATATAAATGATAAATATGTCTTTATATGTCGATAAATTATCACAATTTATTGAGGAAAACGAAATAAAACACTTCCATTTATAATGAAAGTGTTTTATCAATCTGTTATTTATCTAATAGAAGAGTTTTCAACATAAACTCTGTCGTTTCTCACTAAATCTTCATATGTTTCACGGCGTACTACTTCTCTTGCCATACCATCTTTAACGAAAACTACCGCTGGACGACGGATACGGTTGTAGTTATTAGCCATAGAGTAACCATAAGCACCAGTACATGACATAGCTAATAGATCATTGTTTTCTACAACTGGTAATTTACAATCCCAGATTAGCATGTCGCCACTTTCGCAACATTTGCCTGCAATAGAGACAACTTCTTTATTTTCATCATTTGCTCGATTTGCAAGCATTGCTTCGTATTTTGATCCGTAAAGAGCTGGACGGATATTATCAGTCATTCCTCCGTCAACAGATACATATTTACGAATTGAAGGTAATGTTTTTGTTGAGCCGATCGTATAAAGTGTTGTTCCTGCTTCTCCAACTATACTACGTCCTGGCTCTAACCATAGCTCTGGTAGTTTATAATCTAGCTCTTCACATTGTTGTTTAATAATCGTGGTAATTGTATCAATATGTTTTGCAACAGCTAAAGGCTCATCTTCGGAAGTATAACGAATTCCAAAGCCTCCACCTACATTTAATATTTCAGCTGTAAAACCTAAATCATTTTTAAGGCCGTTTAAAAAGCTCATTAATACATTGATTGCATGAACAAATCCATCTGGCTCAAAAATTTGTGATCCTATATGTGAATGTATTCCTAATAATTTAAGATTACTTGAATTTAATGAAACTTCAACTGCTTCGTTAGCTTGCCCAGACATGATGTCGAATCCAAATTTAGAATCCTCTTGTCCTGTCATAACATATTCATGTGTGTGTGCTTCAACACCTGGAGTAACACGTAATAAAATTGAAACCTCTTCACCACGTTGCTCAGCCAACGCTTGTAGTACTTCTAATTCAAAGAAGTTATCAACAACGAAACAACCGATTTTTGCATTTAATGCTTCTTCGATTTCTTCAATTGTCTTGTTGTTTCCATGAAAATGAATTTTCTCCGCTGGATAGCCTGCTTGCAACGCTGTATAAAGTTCTCCACCAGATACAACGTCTAAACACAATCCTTCTCTTTCAATTAAACGGGCTTGTTCAACACATAGAAATGCTTTACTCGCGTATGCAACTTGATATTTCATTCCTGTATCTTTTAGAGCTTCAAGGAATTCCCTACATTTTGATTCAATTAATGCTTCATCATAAATGTATAGAGGTGTACCGTAATTTTTAGCTAATTCTACAGTATCACAACCTCCAATTTCTAGATGTCCTTCATTATTAATTCGACTATTACCATGTAAATACATTCATATTCTCCCTTCAAATCCAAATGTAAGATCATTCTAAGAAGCTTCCTTCAATGTATTAGTGTATTAAAAAAGACACATGAAGGATATGTTCATGTGCCTATCGCTTTAAAAAAAGGACTTAGCCAATCACATCTCTTCAATAGCTCTTCACAAACACATGTGACAGTACCACATTTATTCAATGTAGTCCCAGAAATAAAATGTGTGGCAATTTATTTCTTCGGCATTGGATCCTTTCTCATTTCGTCATCGAACCCACAGTTCTCTAAAATGATACTTATATACAATGCAACCTCTACGAATAGACTGTTTTTTTTTATATTAGTCTATGTATAACACAGTCTAAAAATAGATGTCAAACCATTTTTTGAAAAATCTTGTCGATTTATATTTCAATTGCACACACAGCTTTTTCTTTTCAAAATAGTATCTGTATTATAGAATATGTTTTATGCGAGCGAAAAGGTGAATTAAAATGAAAAATCATTTCAATAAAAAAAAATTAAATATAAAAAAAACAAACCACTAACAAATTGTTAGTGGTTTTTCTTTTTTGTTGCCTTATCACAAAACTCTTAACTTAAGTAGAAAAAATTGGACAGGGGTGAATAGATTGCGTTCAAGCAAAATAGCGGCACTTTCAATATGCAGTAACACAATCATCGTTTTATTAAAATTAATAGTAGGAATTTTTACTGGTTCTGTAGCAATCATCTCGGAAGCAATCCACTCATTATTGGATTTAGTTGCTTCAGTAATTGCATTTTTCTCTGTAAAAATATCAAACAGACCTCCTGATGAGGATCATCCATATGGGCATGGTAAATTTGAAAATATTTCGGGTACAGTTGAAACAATCTTAATATTCGTAGCAGGTATTTGGATTATCATTGAATCTGTTGAAAAACTTCTACATCCTTCTCCTATTAAGTTACCTATGATCGGTGTAGTCGTCATGTTAATTGGAGCATTAATCAATTGGAGAGTCGGAAAAATTGTTCAAAAAGTAGGAAATGAAACTCATTCTGTAGCCATGCAATCTAACGCTTTGCATTTATTAACAGATGTCTATTCATCACTAGGGGTTGCAGTAAGTTTAGTCTTGGTAAGTCTTACTGGATGGGAATTTCTTGATGCTTTAATTGGTATTGGAATAGCCATTCATATAATGAAGGAATCGATTGAACTTGGACGTAAATCGTTTACTCCATTGCTTGATACTGGCCTTTCTTCTGATGAATTAGAACAAATCGAAAGAGTATTAAATTCATTTAAATCACAATTTATTGAGTACCATGACTTACGCACGAGACGCTCTGGTGCTGAGGAACACATTGACTTCCACCTAGTATTACCATCAGACATGAGCATTGAAGAAGCACATATATTATGTGACAAAATTGAAGAGGAAATAAAAAATGTGCTAGTCGATCCAAAAATATTAATTCACGTTGAGCCTGAAAATGAAAGAATACAAAAACTTGATATCTTAAATGCAGGAGAAATGCAGAAATTGTAATGAATTCGAAATTAATTGAAGGGCAAGGATAAAATGAATAAAACCACAAGGAAAATTCCTTGTGGTTTTTCTTCATATCAATATTAAATAATAATTTCATCGGAAGTTTGCTCAGGGTCATCCCCTTTTAGTTTTTGAGCTCTCATTGTTACAATTGCATAACCAATTGCCATGATGATGCCAAAAACATATCCTCCAACTGTAAAGATAATCGTGCGTGAGTAATATGCTTTTAATCCGTACGTATCGACCATCCACCATTGTCCAAAAGCAAAGACTATATCTTTAATAATCCATGCTATAAACAAATATTGAAACACCTTAAATAGTGATGGATTTTTAAACAATTTCTTACTTTCTTCACGATCTTGTCCCTGAATTGCTGCAATATCAATCATAAAGTAATATGGTAATGGCTTTTTCATAGCCAATAAAACAAAAAATACTCCAACAAGTGCAAAGTGATAATACACATTATACATAATTAAGTTTTTGGCAGAACCTAAAGCCATTAAATCAACAGCAGTGCTAGCAGTTAAAGTTGAAATAATAAAAATACCAGTTACATTAAACTGTTTTGTATACCAAAAGCGAAATAATGTATATAAAATCCCTGGAACTGTCGGTAAGAGCATTGCCCAATAATCGCTAAAATAATGTTGTAAAACCTTATATAAAACAAGTGGAAATACTAAATACAAAATTAGATCATAAATAATTAAATTACTTTCTTTTTTCATTTAAATAACCTCGTTTTAAAATGACTTAATTTTCAGACCACCATTTTTATAATAGTTACACATGATTATAACAAAAAAATCTAAGAGCACAACCTCTTAGATTTTTATGGAAACAAAATTAACGAATTTACTTACTCTCCAAGTGTTCTCTTTAAACCATTTACTAAGCCCGCATGTAAACCTTCATGAAAGATATTAAAGCTTAGCATATCTCGAATAGTTTTAATTTCAAAATTACCAAGTTTTATCTCTTTTTCAATTACTTCATCTAAACGGCCTTCGTATGTAGAAATCAATTGGTCAGTTTGCTCTTCTAACAATCGAATAATTTCCTCATATGATGGAGGTGCCTCCTGCCAGTCACTTGGTTTACTTCCACCCTTAAAAGAATCGATGAATTCTTTTGATAGTTTGCCAGTATCGCCAGTATTTGCATAAAGTAATTGCTCATAAGCCCCTAATATATGACCAGCATTCCAATGAATATTATTATTAAATCCAGTTGGCACTACACCAACAACTTCATTTGAAACTGATTTAAGAATTTTTAAAGTATAAAACCTTGTAAACTTAAGCTGTTCAAAAATAGAATCTGCCATCTTAATCCCTCCGTATGGTTATCATTATTAAACTTATCGTATCACGAATGAGGGAATTTAAAAATTGTTAGGTTTGGCCATCTCACGATTAAAACTTGTTTTGTCGATAATTAGACGCATTCTAACAATATTTAAGCCGTGTTCACAAAATGTTCGTCCATTTCGATAATTTTTTCTACTCACACAAGTCTTCTTATATTGATCAATCCTGTTTATGAACAAAAGACTCCTGTTTATGCACAAATTTAACAGCTTTATAAACAAAGTACATATTTGCGTATATACCAACAAAAAAAGGAGCCTCAATAGATGAGACATCCCATAAGTGTCCGAATCTAAAATAATACTAGTGATCCTGGACCTGTCAGTAGTAACCCAACCGCTGCTGCTATTATTAACAGATTAAATTCAAAACCGTTCGAACTATTCCAGAATCCATTCTTTAAATGCACTTTCAATACTGCTACTGCCATAACCACAATAATTAACCATGCTCCAACTTCTGTATATACACCAGCCGCTACAAAGAATCCTCCTACGATTTCTGCAACTCCAGTAATAAAAGCAAAGAATGCTCCAGGTTTAATTCCAATTGATTCAAGCCACTGTCCAGTACCTTTTATACCGTAACCGCCAAACCAGCCAAATACTTTCTGAGCGCCATGACCTAATAAAATAATTCCTAAAACAAGTCGAATAATTAATAAACCGTCATCAAGCATATCTCTACCTCATTTCTCTTTAATTTGAGATATTTATTGCTTATTAAATTTTTATTCAATTTTTGACACTTTTATGCCCTTTATTATTAATTTTTAAAAATGAATCAGTTTTCTAATAATTGGCGAATAGAATAATATAACTGAAGATTTTCTACTAAAAAGGAGAGCATAAATCATGAAAAAAGTCGTTCCACTCATTGTAATCGGCTTTTGGATTTTAATGCTACTACTTGCCATCCGATATCATTTATTTCATCTCTCATTGGAGGATATAAAACATTTTATTTCGAATTCCTCCATCAATCCGATGCTATTATTTGTTGCTATTTTTTGCGCCAGAATTTTCCTATTTATTCCTAGCTCAGTATTAATAGTAGTAGGCAGTTTATTTTTTCATCCGTTTGAGACCATACTCTTATCATTAGTTGGTATGGCGATTACTGAATCTATTATTTACTTATTAAGTAGAACTATTTTAAGTGACACGATTCAGCAGTTCATGGAGAATAAATATCCTTCTCTATTTAAAGAAATTATTTCTAATCGAAAGAAATACTTGTTTTTAACAGTTGCAACTCCTCTAGCTCCAACAGACGGTGCATGCTTTATTGCAGCTTCTACTAATATGAAATATTTGTCTTATATCGCAATTGTGTTTGCTGGTAATATTCCAATCGCAGTTCTTTATACTTTATATGGGAACTTTTTGTTAGGCTCGCCATGGACTACAATCTGTATTACCGCTACAATCCTATTGTTGTTTTACATTTATATTTCCTTTAAAAAGAGACAGAAAAAGGATACTCATTTTTCTGCCTAATCAATTAAAGCAAATTTATATTTAAAAATTGTTAATAAATTAATCGATTTTTATATATAAATTAAACTATACTAAGGTTAATTAAAATTCTTTAAGAAATCGAGGTAAATAAATGGAAACAAATAAGATTTTGTCCTCATTATGTTATTTTAGTATTTTTTTCGCGCCTTTTTTATTGCCAATCATCGTTTATTTTGTAGCCAAAGATCAACAAATAAAGTCCCATTCTAAACGAGCACTTTTTTCACATATACTCCCCTTTCTAACAATTATCATTTTAGGGGCGATCTCCATTTTTACGTTTAATACAACGGGCGATGGAGTAAGCTATACTATTATTGGCGGATTTATATTAGTATGCATTGTTAATTTGGTCGTATTTATATGGAATATTGTTCAAGGTATTAAAATTTTAATTGGATGATTAAACTGTAGTTCGTCATATTTTCTACATTATTTCTCAGGAAATTTTCAATTTCGACAATCGTCATTAAAAAAGGCAATGTATCGTTTACCGTTACATTGCCTTTTTATTATTCACCTTGCGAAGCAATATAAGCTTCTTTTGAATTTGCTCGCTTAATTAATCTCTTAATAATGAATGATAAAGATAAGATACAAGCTAATAAAATGGAGCTCATTAAAGCTATTTGCGAAGTTGTTAGCGAGAAAACTTTCGCTAAGTAAACTGAGTAGGATAATAGTGAAGACGTAATTAATTTTGAAATCGCAGCAATTACAACGAACTTTTTAAAGGATACTTTGCTAATGCCGGCCCCTACGCAAATAATTTCATCTGGCAAAATCGGAACGATAAACATTAGCGTTAAAATAATTGTTTCATTTTTTAATACATATTCTTGATATTTTTTTAAGTGTTTTTCTTTCACCAATTTTGAGACTAGTTTATATCCACCTAATCTTGCTAAAAAGTACATAATGACAATACCTAAAGTTGAACCTAGGAACCCAATAGCCGCTCCAGAAAAAGGACCTATTACAGCACTACCTGCCGGAATCGTAATTGCTTCTGGTAATGGCAAAATGATTGGTTGAAATAAACAAATTAAGAAAAATAATAATTTTGCAGTTGTAATATGATCGGTTAATATTCGTTCAATCCCATATGAATTTACAATTACTAAAAATTTGCTGATATAGAATATGATTCCTACAGCGGATATACCTAATAGTAAGCAAATCAGTACGATCTTCGTAAATTTTAAAGGATTTTTATGATTCGATGCGACAAGATAAAAATCCAGTAATAAAGTTCCCATTATTGCAAAAACAAATGATACTTTATAGACCATGACAACAGTAGGTAAACAGATAATCAATATTAAGATTGATATTGTAGCTATCACTATGTGTAATGAAAGTTCTTTCATAGTGTTGAACTTTTTCGTTTCTTTCCTCACCGTAATCAACTCCTCTACTGCTCGACCGTTTTCCAGTAATTTTTATTAACTATCTTAATAGTAATTAATTGGTTTACAGTTTAAAACGCACTTTAGCATTAGATTATATCAGACTTAAGTCTTACAACATGAGGCTTTTTCTATTTATTAAATATTGTTATTATCGAATATTCGACCTTTCATCTAAAATGTCCTTTAAGGTCTGGCGTTAGGTAAATAATTGTTTATTTCTTTACTCTACTGCGAGCTAATTACGAAAAAATGGAACAGAAAAAGACTGTAAAAATCACAGTCTTTTTCCTGGTACTTTGATATTACATTTAAATAATATTTATAGGCTTTGCTTAAAAATCAAAATTATCAGGGTCTGGACCAACTCGGTGGTTTTGGTTTAGTGAGTTGATTTGTTCCATATCCTCTTGTGTTAATTCAAAATCGAATAGATTTGCATTTTCTTGAATGCGATGTTCTTTAATTGATTTCGGTATGATGACGATACCGTTTTGTAAATGCCAACGTAACACAACTTGAGCAATTGATTTATTATGTTTGTTTGCGATTTCTAATAAAGTTTCGTTTTCAAATAGTCCCCCTTGCATTAACGGAGCCCACGCTTCTACTTGAATTGAATTTTCTTTTAAGAATTCTCTTAGTTCAACTTGGCTTAACATCGGATGTAATTCGACTTGATTGACCATAGGCATAATTTCAGCAGTAGCCATCACTTCTTTTAAGTGATGAATTTGGAAGTTACTCATTCCAATTGCTTTAACTTTTCCATCTTTATATAGTGTTTCAAGTGCTTTCCAAGATTCAACGTATTTACCTTCTACAGGCCAGTGGATTAAATATAAGTCTAAATAATCAAGACCTAGTTTTTTCAAACTTAATTCGAAAGCATCAATAGTTGATTGGTAGCCAAGATCAGCATTCCAAACTTTAGATGTAATAAATAAGTCTTCACGTTTCAGGCCGTTCTCTTCAAGAGCTTCTTTAATTCCTTGTCCAACGCCTTCTTCATTTTGATAAATTGCTGCAGTATCAATACTGCGATAACCATTTCTGATAGCAGCCTTTACTGAATCAATTACGACTTGTCCGTCTTCCACTTGGAAAACTCCTAACCCTATAATAGGCATTTCTAAACCATTGTTTAATTTAACTAAGTTATTCATTTTTAAATCTCCTTTTTTCTATTTAGTATTTTTTTTCTTTTCTAAAGATGAACTCCAAACGCTTAAAAGAACTGCTCCAAAGACCATGATTCCACCAATCCACGGTGTATTAATCAAGCCAATCGTATCTACAACTAAACCACCAATAAATGCTCCAATTGCTATACCTACGTTAAACGCTGCTATATTTAGTGCTGATGCAATATCTACAGCAGATGGGACATACTTCTCTGCTAATTTCACAACATAAATTTGTAAACCAGGTACATTCATGAATGCAAGTAATCCTAAGAAGAAAATCGTAACAATTCCAACCAGTTTAAATGGTGCAGTAAACGATAGAATGACGAGTAGAATTGCTTGAACTGCAAACATCCAAGTCAATGCCTTTAAAGGATTTTTATTGGCCGCTTTTCCTCCGACTGTATTACCAAGTGCAACTGCAACTCCGTAAACAAGTAAGATGATACTTACAGAATTAGGAGCAAAGCCAGTAATTTTTTCAAGGATTGGTGACAAGTAAGTGAATGCAACAAACGTTCCACCGTATCCTAAAGCTGTAATAGCAAAAGCCAAAAGTAATGGACCATTTGTTAAAACCTTCAAGTTATCACTAATTTTTGAAGCTGGCGGCTGTTTAATTGATTTTGGAACTAATATCGCAATTGCAATGATTGCAATGATTCCTAATAACGCTACAGCTCCAAAAGTTGATCTCCATCCAAAATGTTGACCTATAAATGTACCTAATGGAACACCCGTTACAGTCGCAACTGTTAAACCTGTGAACATAAATGCAATTGCACTTGCACGTTTATTTTCAGGAACTACATCAGCTGCAATTGTTGAACCGATTGAAAAGAAGACCCCATGTGAAAATGAAGTAATAATTCGGGCAACTAGCAATAGGCCAAAGCTAGTGGAAAAAGCAGCAACGCTGTTTCCTACTATAAAGATAACCATTAATAGCATTAATAATGATTTTCTACCTATCTTATTCGTTAATGCCGTTAATATTGGTGCTCCAAATGCAACACCCATCGCATAACCAGAAATTAATAAACCTGCTAATGTAATTGAAATTTTCAAATCACCAGCTAGAGTTGATAATAAACCAACAGGAACAAATTCAGTTGTTCCAATACCAAATGCACTAATAGCGAGCGCCATTAACGCGGGAGTGCCACTTTTTTTCTCTTGCACTTTAATCGAAGCAGCAGTTGAATTCATTAAAAATCCTCCTTGTAATTGTTATTTTTATTGTAGTTTGAATACAAAGAGACATGGCGCCTGAATAAAGTCTCATTGTCATTCAAAACATAAATGAAATGAAAAAAAGTAAAAGAATAATGACTTCCATATATACATTTAAGTGACAATGGAAAAAATACTTTTTAATAAATGTTCGTTAATCTACTAACTATTTGTCATTATGAGCGATAGGAATAATTTAGAGAAGTATGCACTTTGAAGTGATATAGTTACTTTTTAGTAACATTTATGTGAATAGAGGTTTAAATCGCAGAAAAATTTTCAAATAAAATTTTTAACGAGACTAGAAACTACACAGTTTGTGAAGAGAATGTTATGATATTCTAATCATTAAAAATAAGCTTACGTAGATGAATGAAGGAGAGGGGAACATGAAAAAATACAATATTCCAGTTGAAGCTTCATTAGACGTAATCGGTGGTAAATGGAAGGTTGTGATTCTATGTCATTTGACAAAAGGAACGAGACGAACTTCTGAATTAAAAAAATTAATGCCTAATATTACGCAAAAAATGCTCACTCAGCAATTGAAGGAATTACAGGAAGATAATATCGTTCACCGAAAGGTATTTAATCAAGTTCCACCTAAAGTGGAATATTCCTTAACTGAGTATGGATGGTCTTTAAAGGAAGTTTTAGATTTACTATGTTCTTGGGGAGAAACTCATATTGAACAGATGTATCCTGACAAAAATGAAGTGCTTCTTCCAGAAGTAACACTATAATAAAAACTCCTTTTTCTATTTTGAGAAAGGAGTTTTTTTGCGTAAATAAATTTAGTCTTTTTCATTCGAATAAAAAAAGATTGTACTCTATCGTTACAATCTTTTTTAGCTACTATTGTTATTTGTTTATTTACATATTCATTAAGGGTAAATAAAAGAAATCAACCAATCTTGACTTAACGGCCGTGTCTCCACTTAGTCGGCTTTCCTGATGAAGGGCAATTCGGAAACTTTTGTCCCGCTTCTAATTCAATATGTTCCCCGTCTGCATCAGTGTAAGAGCCAGAGATCATAACTGTTTCACCTGAATTATGTGTATGTCCATATCCTTGATTATCCATCGTAATCCTCCTTTTCAATTGAACTAGAATTACTATTTCCTTCATCAAAGTTATTTATTCGGCTTCTTTATCATTTTTAAAGTTTTCTTAGACGTAGAATTCAGATTTCACTTGTCTTCATCATTTTTCTTTCCGTGAATTATGTTTCTCCATTTTAAGTCCCCGCGTTCTAATCCATGAATTAATATTTCCGCTGTACCCATGTTTGTTGCTAAAGGAATTGCATAAACATCACATAAGCGAATTAAAGCCAAAATATCTGGTTCATGTGGTTGCGCTGTAAGTGGGTCACGAAAGAAGATAACCATATCCATTAAATTCTTTGCAATCAGCGCACCTATTTCCTGATCTCCGCCAAGAGGGCCGGAATTAAATCGGTGAATTTTTAATTTTGTACTTTCCATTATTTTTGTTCCGGTTGTTCCAGTAGAATATAACTCATGTTTAGTTAAAATAGACTCATACGCCATTGCAAAGTTTACTAATTCTTTTTTCTTTTGATCGTGTGCAATGAAAGCAATTTTCAAGGTCAACATTCCTTTCTTATCGGGAAAATGGAAATCAGATTTCGTACAAATTGATAATATAAACCTATGCTCTTTTATTAGTAATATTAGAAATTGGAATTTGTATAGTAAACGTACTTCCCTTTCCAATTTCACTATTTACTTGAATAGTTCCATTATGAATTTCTACAATCCATTTTGCAATCGCCAAGCCTAATCCATGACTTCCAATTTTTCTTGACCTTGATTTATCAGATCGATAAAAACGATCGAATATACGTGTATGATCTTCTTTTTTAATTCCGATACCCGAATCTGTAACTTGTATCCTTAACTCATTTTCTTTGTTCGAAAGAATTAACTGAACCTCTCCTCCATCTGGAGTATACTTAATCCCGTTATCAATCAGTATATATAAAAGCTGTGATAGTTTTTCAGGATCACCTTTAGCTTTTACAATTTCCGGAGAAGTTAAGGTTAGATTAATCTTTTTTGATGCTGCTAACGGTTGTAAAGAAATAATCGCCTTTTCTGCAATTGCACGAAACTCAATTTCCTCTAATTTCAATTCAATTTGGTCCGTGTCTGAACGAGCCAAAGTTAATAAACCGCCAACTAAACTTGTCATTCGTTGAACTTCATCTTTCATACTAAATAAAAGCTTTCTTGAAAAATCGTCTTCCTCTGTATCAATTGTCATTTCCATTGCATCAATTGATGAGAGTAAAACGCTTAATGGTGTTCGTAGCTCATGTGAAGCATCCGCTACGAATTCTCGTTGTCGTTTAAAAGATTTAAAAATAGGGATCATCGCCTTTTTTGACATTAAATTACTTATATATAGTGCAACACCAAAAAATACAATTGTTAAGGCAATAAGGATGACTATAACCCATTTAAATAAATGATACACATCTGAAATATCTTTACCAACGTATATTGTACCGATGAAATTTCCTTTATAAAATAATGGCTCACCTGCAATCATTAGACTGATGTCTTTTCGGTTTAAAGGAACACGTAACTCATCATGATCATGAAACTTTCTAATATCTTTTTCAAACTCTTCGTGCTCTATTTTGATTTTCACCTTTCGGGTCTCACTCTTTTTAGGGAACCAATCCTTAATTTGAAGTAATAGCTTTGACCTTAATTGAGGAATGTCCTCTTGTCCCATTATTAATTCGCCACTTGGTTTAACTACATAATAAAAAAACTGATCTACTCCTGCCAACACGATCTCTTGATTTTGGTCTTGCAGGTTCCCTTGTTGATTTTGAATCATATAATTTTCAATTATTTTTGCTTCTTGACTAGCCAACGATTCAACTGTGCGCCTTTGATCATTCATTATGACAACGTATAACACCGCAAAGACTACAATAATGAATATACTTAGAAAAAGCATGACTAATCCACTGTATAACACGGTTAAGCGATTTTGGGTAGTCTTAAAAACATCCCTTCCTTTTTGGTCTCGTATGGCCCGCAAAAAGGAAATAAAATTAGTAATCACATTTATATCCTACCCCTCTAATACTTTGTAGCAATTCTTGTTTACCAAGCAAATCTAATTTCTTTCGAAGTAGTTTAACAGTTGCATCAATTGTCTTCATCGCAACATCTGAATCATATCCCCAAACGCGCTCCAAAATGATTTCTCGAGGTAATACTTGCCCTTTATTTTGTAACATAAAGTCAAATAATTGAAATTCACGTGGGCTTAATTGAATATCAATCTGTCCACCTCTAATAGATTGGCTTGTCCGATTTAAAATCATATCACTAATTAGAATTTCTTCCTCTAATATTGGGGCATAGTTTCGTCTAGAAAGTGCTCGTAACCTGGCTAAAAGTTCATCGATTTCAAAAGGCTTTACTAAATAATCATCAGCTCCTGAGTCCAATCCTACAATTCGGTCTTCTAATGCATCTTTAGCTGTAAGGATTAAAATCGCACCTGAATAACCATCCTTACGTAAACGATGACATATTTCTATTCCCGTTCCACCTGGCATCATCCAGTCTAATATTAATACGTCATAGTGTGTGTTCGTTGCATAATAGAAGGCCTCTTCACCTTCAGTTACCCAATCAACTTTATATCCCGCTTTTTTCTTTAACATATAACTGATTAGCTCACCAAGTTTTAAATCATCCTCAGCCACTAGTATATTCATAATAAAAATACTCCTCGTTCTAAATTTACTTCTTAGACTTATCATGTGCTATCTGAAATGATAATTTCAACTTTCTTCTTAATTATAAAATAAAAGGAAGCACCTATTAATCATTACGGTGCTCCCTTGCATTTATTTTAGTTAATTCGTTTCCTTACACAGTTTCTACAGTATATTGCTTTAACTTTTGTAGCTCAGCTTCAATCTCTTCACTCATAGCGCCGTCTGTTTGAACACTCGTTAAAGTACTTTTATTATAGGCAAACTTATTTTGAGCCTGTACTTCTGCTTCCATCATTAGTATTCGATCTTCTGCGCGAGCGATTCCATTCGCAATCGTTTCTGAATTAAAAGAAACCGAAGTTTGTTGAATCTGTTTAATCGACTTTGCTATATTTGCTCTAGAAACTAACAATAGTCTTTTATGAAGATATTCATCATATTTTCCTTTCAGTTCATCTAATTTTTCATAAAGTGACTGAGTTTGGTTTTGAATTGTATTTAGCTGCTCCTTATATAAGCTTAGCTGTTTTTCATGTACAAGTTTTTCCTGTATAGCCAGCTTTGCAATAGATTCTTCACCGCTCTCTACCGCTAACTTAGCTTGTCCACCTCTTTTATTTACCAATCCTTCTGTTTCCAAGATTAATGCCTTTTGTTTATTCTCTAGAAAAATCTGACGCGAAAGTGCTTCTTGCCCTTTTAAAAGATCCTCTTCCATTTCTCTAATATATTGGTTCAACATTGAAATTGGATCTTCTAAACCATCTAGTGCACCATTCATTTTTGCTAACGATATTGATTTCATTCTTTTAAAAATACCCATTTTATTTATTCTCCTTTTTTGTTAATAGATTTTTTTCCCATTTATCTAATAGATCTGCATTTGTTCTGTTTACTGGTGTATTGAAGTTTGATGTATCAAATGAAAATTGATTAGTTGAACTAGCTTGTCCTTTTTTAATAAACTTTTTAAAGATAAAAGTCACAATCGCAAGAGCGATTAAAAGGAATAGTACTAATCCAAACCAAGAAAAGTCATGAAAATGGTGTGGACCATGCATCATTCCAGGGGATCCATAATCATAACGTCCCCCTCTATCCATGATCATTGCATGTCGATCGACAAAACGTCTTTCATGTAAACCACCTAGTAATCTAAGAAAAAAATGTACCGCTAAAACAAAAACTAACGTTAAAGAGGTCCATGTAAATATTCTCTTTACTCTCTTATTCATGTTATTTCCCTCCTCTCATTTCTTAATAAATTGAATTCTAATAGAGGATGGTGAAATTATGGTGAAAACGAAACTTGCAAAAAAAAAAGATAGTTAACAGATTTCCCATCTGCTTTTCTATCTTTTCTTAAACCTCATATTCTCAATTAATTAACCCCGTCCCTTTTATTTTAACTTCTGACTTTATCTTAAAGGTCAGGCTAGAGTACTTTTTGTTCCAAAACGATAGGTTTCTATTTTCACTATTCCTAGATAAATATCGTAAACCAAAACCTATTGGATCAATATCTTTATCTTTTATTTTATTAAGTAAAGCACTAGTCTCTGCATTAATTTTCTCTTCCATTTGTTTATTTAGTGCTGTTATATCCCCTTCTCTGATCATTTCTAAACCATCAACTTTTTCTTCTATAACAGCTCTTACCTTGATCGTATAATTGACAATTATATTTTTATTTTGATCTTTTAATTTGTATTTTGCCTTACCTTTTTCTAAATTCATTACAAACATAGTATTTTTATTTTTGACTTTTAAGCTTTCATTATAGATTCCGGTCGTTAAAAGTCGATAGGTTTCTGATTCATTTGGGTTAAGTTCCATAATCAGTTTATTCTTATCAAATAATGCGATTTTGTCTACTAATAATTCTTTTTTATTTGATTCAATGATTGGCATGACGATACTTACGCCATCCTCAGTTTCTCTCCTATATGCGTCAAATAGACAAATTTGATCTATGTATGGTGACTCGGTTCTACTAAAATCAAAATACGATTTTAAAACGCCACCAGATACTTGCTCTTGAATCGGTTTAAAATTAAGCACTTCATATGCATTTGGTTTAGCAACGCTTAAATAAGACGTCATCTGAATATCTGGTCTTCTTACAAAAAACTCCAACAATGGTTGTATATTTTTTTTTGCTAATTTCTCTCCAATTACTATCGTGCTGCTATGTCCATATACTAATTCCTTATCAATCTGAGACTTCATTAAGTTTAGACCTTCTGAAATCGAATCGGAATTTGCCGAGAGAATAAGAAATTCTGATTTAGGTGTTTTTGGATCTCCATTTGGAATTGCTACTTTAACCATTACTTTATATGTTTTGTCAGGCATCTCAGATTGATCAACCCCAATTGAAGTTATAAATGCCCTCTTATCAATATCTTTAAAGGTACAACCAGATAATAGTAGCACTGCACCAAACGCAAGAAAAACCAGACTCAAGTAACATGCTTCTTTTTTACTGATGCATACAACAACGAAATAATTAATAAGAAGTTTGAGATGGCATTTAAATTGAAATACATCGTAAAATATTTTACTAGATCTATTTCTCTTATGAGAATTTGAATGACTGTTGTAGCACAAATAAAGAAGGAAATTAATATCCATTTATAAGTTCCTCCATATTTCAAATTGAGTGTTTTAAATAGCTCTAATGAGGTATGCCAACTAAGAATGATGTATATTAAGGAAATGATGATTTGTCCAAAAAGTAGAATGTAAATAACTCTTTCCACGATTAAATAGTCAAAATGCATACTATCAACCGTAGTTAACCAAACGAACACTTCTTTTTTGACTCCCTTTAAGCCCAGGTATCCAATTGGTATTAAATAATTACTAGAGACAATAAATATCCCAAATAGAAAGATCCAAAGCAGATATTTTTTGGTAATGGAATTTAAATTTATTTTCTCATTAAAAATGATTAAGTTTGAAAAGCCTGTAAAGATAAACAGAGCAGCAGTGAATGCGCTGACAGTTGGTAGATGTTTAAAATAGTTAACAGATTGATATAGAGAATCCGCTAGAACAAAACGATCTGTTAAAAATCTAATGAACACAAATAAAACAATTGGAATGTGTAACATTACGAGTATTTCGGTAACGTATAATAATGATTCGGTTTTTAGTAAAATCGCAAAAATTATAACTAAAAGAAATACTATATAGGTTATTAATATAGGGGTAGTCGGATTGATAAAAATATTAACTACATGAATTAACGCGATAATAAATAGAGCTCCAGTTAAATACCAAAAAATTAAGCTATAAATTATGTAACACTTACGATACCAGTCGGGAACAACATTTTTTATGATTTGATTAATATTTTGTTCAGGAAATCTACTAAATAACTTTTGTAAAATATAAATAAAAAGGCCACCAACTATAATAGCCAAACAAATACTTAAAATACTCCCGTTTAGACTACTTTTATACATTATTTGAGGTCCAAACGCGGTTATACTAATCACCGTATTTAAATAAAACAGGTATGAAATATATCTTTTTCCTAGCAAAAAATACACCCCGATAGCTAATTATTATTAAAAAGTGTCAAATATGGCTTTCCTAAACTTCTCAAATTGCATAAATAACAAAGAATAGCTAATGTCCCGACTAATACGCCAAGCATTCCAAACAGTGATGCAAATATAATAATCGGATAGCGAATAACCCGAATTGCTTGATGCATTGCATTTATTGGGATACTAAATAACGAGATTGCAACTAACGAGACAACGATGATCATAATGTCTGCTACTAATCCCGCCTGTGAAGCAGTTTGACCTAATATTAATCCCCCTACTGTTGTAGCTGTAGAACTAATTGATTTAGGTAGTCTTAAGCTTGCCTCGATTAAAAACTCTGCCATCAGCATTAGAAAAAGAATTTCAATATAAGAAGGAAACGGAACTGACATCCTGCTTCCAGCAACAAGTAAAGCGAATTGGACCTGCAACACTTCCGGGGAATAAGAAATAACTGCAACGTAGATGGCAGGTAAAAACACAGTGATCATCAAGGCGATATATCGTATTGAAACCATAAACTTTGAAACGATCGTTAGTTCGACTGTATCATCCATCGATTTAAAAAAGTCGGAAAATGTTGCAGGACCAATTAACGCCCAAGGCGTTCCTTCAACGAGTACAATTATTTTTCCAGTTGAGATACTATTTACAACTCGATCGGGCCGCTCAGTGGTTAAAAAAAGTGGAAATAAGCTCAACTTGTTATTGATTAACAGTTTCTGAAGCTGACCACAAGATTGTAAAACATCAATTTTCAAAGCATTAATTTTTGCCAAGAGGTTATGGTAGACATTTATATCAACTAAGTTTTTATCATATAAAACTAGTACCTTCGTCTTTGATAAGCTACCTACAATATGATCTTCCACCTTCAATGTACTCTTTCTATATCGATTACGAATCAAATTTAAAGAGATATCAATGCTCTCATTTAATCCGTCTTTTGGCCCCTGCAATACATTTTCTTCAGTTGAAACTCCTACAGAACTTGCACTAAACTCACTAATTGAAACAGAATAGTTCTTTTCATCTAAATTAACAATAATATTTCCGCCTAAAATCTTTTCAATCATCTCTGTCTCTTCGGAAATAATCTCCCAACCATTTAATGTAGCAAGGTAATCTTTATATAAAGTAAATGACTCATATTCATAAAAAGGTGTGATTAGAAGTTCAGTAATTTTATTTTCATCACAAACTGAAATTAAATAATAAAAAGTGATCGTTTTATTATATTTTTTCAAACTACGTTTTTGAAAATCACTATTACTACGGATTGATTTAAACTTCATCTTCTTCACCTCTTTACTAATTTGTACGAATATCATGTGGATATTCGTAAATATATGGTAATAAGTGAAACTATGTATAGAAGTCTAATTTTTAGGTCTCATAATTCGGTTCGGTATTGGCTATGTGAATCTTAAAAATGTTGAATTCATTTTAAAAACAAAAAAAAGAGACTGCTGTAATATAGCTATACAGCGTAGCCTCTTTTGCTTTACAGTTCAACTTGATCTGGTTTTCTGATTACAACGCGCTCATCAACTTCACTAACATAAAAATCATCTTTTGTTGGAATAAAGTTTTCATCACTAATCTTTATCATAACCTGACAACTCCTTTGTTTAAAATCGATCCATAGTTTTAGGATGGAATGATTAATGCGAATTCATTCTTATTTTTCCAAATTCAGAAGTATTTCATCAATTTGATTAGAAAAGTGGAAAATAGTATCGTTTGTTAGATCATGTACTTCAAACAAAAAGGACCAGTAGCTACAGCCACTAGTCCTAGAATTGATTTATTTATTTAATTGGTTTTCTAACAACAACACGCTCATCAACTTCACTAACATGAAAATCGTCTTTTGTAGGAATGATATTTTCATCGTTAAATTTGACCATCATTTTACACTCCCTGTTCAGTTTTTATTTTCAAATCTGTTGTTCATTTGCAGTAAAATCACTAATTTGATTATTCAACTGTAACTGATTTTGCTAGGTTACGTGGTTTATCAACATCACAACCACGATGTAATGCAGCAAAGTAAGAAATTAATTGTAATGGTACTACTGAAAGGATTGGTGATAATTCTTCTTGTACTTTTGGTAGAATGAAGCGGTCACCTTCCATATTTAAACCTTCCATTGAAATGATACAAGGGTTAGCTCCACGAGCGACAACCTCTTTTACATTACCACGAATGTTTAAGTTTACTGATTCCTGTGTAGCTAGTGCGAAGATTGGAGTACCTTCTTCGATTAAAGCGATTGTTCCGTGTTTTAATTCTCCACCAGCAAATCCTTCTGCTTGGATGTAAGAAATTTCTTTTAATTTTAATGCGCCTTCTAAACATACGAAGTAATCTACGTTACGACCGATGAAGAATGCATTACGAGTTGTAGCTAAATATTCTGAAGCAATTTTTTCAAACTCTTCTTTTTGGTTTGTAATTGATTCCATTGCATTTGCTACAATTCCAAGTTCTTTAACTAAGTTAAAGTTAACTGTTTTTCCTTTTTCTTTTGCAAGAGCATTTGCAACAATAGAAAGTACTGCTAATTGAGCAGTATATGCTTTAGTCGATGCAACAGCGATTTCAGGACCCGCGTGTAAAGCTAAAGTATAATCAGCTTCACGTGATAATGTTGATCCTGGAACGTTTGTAATTGTAATTGCTTTGTGGCCTAATTTATTTGTTTGTACTAGACACGCTCTACTATCAGCTGTTTCGCCACTTTGTGAAATATAAATGAATAATGGTTTTTCTGATAGTAATGGCATATTGTAAGAGAATTCACTTGCAACATGAACTTCTACAGGAATACCTGCTAATTTTTCAATAAATTGTTTTCCAACAAGACCAGCATGATAACTAGTTCCACAAGCTACGATATATAATCGATCAGCTGCTGCCAAAGCCGCATTAATTTCTGAGTCAATTACAAGCTCGCCACTTTCATTTTGGTACTTTTGGATAATATTGCGGATTACTAAAGGCTGCTCATCTGTTTCTTTTAACATGAAATGAGGGTAAGTTCCTTTTTCGATATCGCTTGCGTCAATTTCCGCTGTATATGGAGCACGTTCTATCATATTTCCGTTAAGATCCATTAATTGAACTTTGTCTTTAGTAACTAAAATAACTTCTTTATCCATCAATTCAATAAATTGATCAGTAATTTGTAACATTGCCATCGCATCAGATGCAATAACATTAAACTCTTCACCAACACCAACAAGTAATGGGCTTTTGTTTTTTGCTACATAAATTACATCATCATTTTGTTTATCTAATAACGCAATTGCATATGAACCTTTAAGAAGCTTAAGTGTTTCTCTAAATGCATCAAGCACTGTTAAACCTTTTTTAATATATAGCTCAACTAACTGAACAATTACTTCAGTATCTGTATCACTTGTAAATTCAATTTCATTTAAATAATCGTTTTTTAATTGTACATCGTTCTCGATAACGCCGTTATGAACTAGTGTAAAACGTTCAGTAGAGCTTTGATGAGGATGCGCATTACGTTTACTTGGAGCACCATGTGTTGCCCATCTTGTATGACCAATACCAACATTTCCGTCCGCTTTAGTAGGGATTGATTTGCGTAATACAGCAATTCTACCTTTTTCTTTATAAACTTCTACACCACTGTCAGTTAAAAGAGAAATCCCAGCAGAATCGTAACCACGATACTCTAATTTCTCTAAACCTTTTAATAAAATTTCTTTCGCATTATCATTTCCAATATATCCAACGATTCCACACATAATTAACTATTGCTTAGTAAGTCCTAAAACAAGACATACAAAAAGTATAGGAATGGAACGCTGTTTTCCTAACCGTTTAATTATTAAATTTTCTATTCCCTCGTCATGTTTAATAATGGTAGAGGACTTACAAGCAATATCCACCTACCTTTCATATTCCGCTCATAAAGCGAGTTCATTTGTATTTGTTAAACGGTGTATCAGATTATTTACGTTTGTGCACACAGTCACCTATGTGTTTTACATAAATAATTTCGGTTGTGATACATCAACCGGGAGTCATCCGCCGAAAATTCGATAAAACTCCACCTCGTCAACTACACTTTCTCGTCCTGTGTAGTTCTGGCGCTTTTTTTAAACCTTTATTGTTTCTATACTCCTTCCTTGTTAGGAAAACAATAAAACAACTATACTATACGCTATTTAAAATGGTCAACAAAAATATTGGAAGAAAATGATAGAACAGTTGTTTATATAATAAAAATATGCATAGACTTACACAAAAGTGCTCATCTATGCATAAATTTATTTTTTATTCTCCAACTTCTTCTTTTACCACTGTAACAATGCGTTCTACATACTGTTTACACTCTGCTTCAGAAGGCGCTTCAGCCATTACACGAATTAGTGGTTCTGTACCAGAAGGACGAACTAAAATACGACCGTTGCCGTTCATCTCTTCTTCTACCTCAGCAATGATCCCTTTGATACGCTCATTATTTAGCGCTTCGTTTTTATCTGTAACACGTACATTAATTAATAATTGTGGATATTTCTTCATTTCTCCAGCTAATTGAGATAAAGTTTTTCCTGTTTCTTTAACAATATTTACGAGTTGAATTGCACTTAACATACCATCACCAGTCGTAATATGATCTAAAAAGATGATATGTCCTGATTGCTCACCACCAAGATTGAAGCCATTTTTTCTCATCTCTTCCATCACGTAGCGATCACCAACACCTGTTACAGCGCTTTTCATTCCATTTGTTTCTACTGCTTTGTAGAAACCTAAATTACTCATAACTGTTGAAACAATTGTATTTTGTTTTAAACGACCTTTCTCGTTTAAATATTTTGCACAAATATACATGATTTGGTCACCATCAACGATTTCACCTTTTTCGTCAATTGCAATTAGACGATCACCATCTCCGTCAAATGATAAACCGATGTCAGCTCCTTTTTCTTTTACAAGTGCTGCTAACGCCTCTGGATGTGTTGAACCCACACCGTCATTTATATTAAAGCCACTCGGATTTGTTCCCATCGTAACGATATCCGCTTCTAAATCTGCAAATAAATACGGAGCTAATGAAGAAGTAGCACCATGTGCACAGTCAAGAGCAACTAATAGACCTGAGAAATCCTCATCAATTGTATTTTTAAGGAATTGTAGGTATTTTTGACCACCTTCAAAATAATCACTAACTTGGCATAAATCATTACCTGTTGGTCTTGGTAGCTTATCTACTTCTGCATCCATTAATTCTTCAATTTCTTCTTCTTGCTCATCCAATAATTTAAATCCGTCTGGACCAAAAAACTTAATACCATTGTCTGCAACAGGATTATGCGAAGCCGAAATCATAACACCAGCTTGTGCTCCTAGTGCTTTTGTTAAATAAGCAACACCTGGCGTAGAAATAACGCCTAGTCTCATTACTTCAGCACCAATTGATAATAAACCTGCAACTAGTGCACCTTCAAGCATGTGTCCAGATACACGCGTATCACGCCCAACAATAATTTTAGGTTTGACATTATTTTTTGTTAAAACATAACCGCCGCAGCGTCCAATTTTATATGCTAATTCAGGAGTTAACTCTTTATTCGCAACTCCTCGTACACCATCAGTACCAAAATATTTACCCATTTTAACTCTCCTTCTAATTCGATGACTGTCCTACATCGCCTTCGTCTGAATTCTCGTCAGGTTCAGTTTGTGCCGATTTTTTATCAGCAATTTCAGTCGATATTTTATCAAACTCTAAGCTATACATAACACCTTTCGGACCAGTAATAGAAAGCGCAACATCTCTAGTTCCTGGATCTAGTCCATTAACTTTTGCTGTGATTTGTAAATCGCTTGCTTTTATTGCGTCCAGATCATCTTTAAATCCCTTTGCTGTAACTACTAATTTTCCTGTGGAAGGTTTAATAAACTTATATGTAAGTTGATCGTCCTCGCCTACTAAATTAATCGGGATATTACTAAAGCTCTTTTCTATTTCTTCATCAAAACTAACGTCAATGTTAATAGTGCCTGGGTCTACTCTAAATGCACCATCTGGAGTAGGTATATTTACTTCGTATGTGCCACTTTGATTAATTGATGATAGGTCTACTGGTACCTCAATAGGACCCTTAAACTTGTCCAACCAGTCCTTAGAGGCATAAATTTTTACTTCATTAACTTTACTCGTAAGACTGCTTAATTTTAACCCTTCCATAAGTGTACCTGTTTGAACTAATGTGATTGGATAATTAGCACTTTCGGAAACAATTGGGACAGTTACTTCAACTTTTTTCGGTTGCGTATAAACTGAAAGCAGTGTACCCCTTTTATTATATAATTTAACAGGTAAGACCTGACTAAACGTTTGATTGGCATCAGTAACATCTACATAAACTCTCGCATATGCCACCTGTGAAACTTCATTTGACGAACCAATAATTGTGACTGAACCTGGTTTTACAAGTGCATTCTCTGCTTTATAGCCATGTTTAATATTTTTTTCATTTAGATAAACAACGTTAACTGAAACGGCTTTTTCAATCTTTTCATTAATCGTTACCCTAACTGTTCTAGGTTTAATGGTTGCTTTAATTTTATCTGAAATATTTCTAATTTTTAAAGGCACGTCATATGTACCTAAAGCATAAGAAGTTAAATCCAAATACACTTCGAAATCTTTCTTCATTTCTGCAGTTTTAACAATACTATTAGGCCCATCTAATTGCACTGAAACGTTCTTCGGAATTCCAGTAACGATTAGATTGCGCTGATCGTAAATTGGCGTAACAGGAACATCCCGCACTAATTCCTTGTTATTTACAAACGGTATGTCACCTAATCCAGATGAACTTGATTGTGGAACTAAATTGACAGACATAAATAGTAATAACGTTACTAATAATGCGATTCCTCTTAATATCCAACGATTATCCATAAAATTATCCATTACGTTTTACCTTCCAATTCCATTTAGATGTATTGGACTCTTCTGGCGACTTTAGTTCCAAATTTAATAAGTTTACAAGTTCGTCTTTTGACAACTCTCTGTATAGATTTCCATTCTTAGCTACTGATACTGCACCTGTTTCTTCTGAAACCACAATCGTAATACTATCAGTAACTTCACTGATCCCCACTGCAGCACGATGCCTTGTTCCCAATTCCTTTGAAATAAATGCACTCTCAGATAAAGGTAAGTAACATGCAGCTGCTGTAATTTTTTCACCTTGAATAATCACCGCTCCGTCATGAAGAGGTGTATTTGGTATGAAAATATTGATCAGTAATTCAGAAGATAAATTTGCATTCATTCGAATACCCGATTCTATATAGTCACCCATGCCGGTTTGTCTCTCAAATGAAATAAGTGCACCTATTCTTCGTTTTGCCATGTATTCAGTGGCCTTAGCAATATTCTCAACAATATCATTTCGATCATTAATGCCATTACCAGCAGCCCTTGAGAAGAAACGACCACGTCCAAGTTGCTCTAACGCTCTTCTTAGCTCTGGCTGGAAAATAATAATAACCGCTAAGAATCCCCAGGTTAATGCTTGATCCATTAAGAACTGTAAAGTATGTAACCCAAATAAACTACTTAACACTTTCACCACGATAATAATCGTGACACCTTTTAATAATTGGACAGCCTTTGTCCCCTGAATGATGATAATTAATCTATAAATAACAAACCAAACTATTAGTATATCTAATCCATTTTGTAAATATTGTAAAAAATTTATATGTAAAGAAGGCACCTTTTACCCTCCCAATTCTATAGAATAAAACTGTATCTTGAGTATTATACCATATTTTTGTATTACACAAAATTTGTGAGTTATTTAATAATTTAACATTCCTTTTACTACTATTTAAGCAATATTAAATACAATTACAAAATCCATATCTGTTGGCCTACTTACTTAATAGAAGAAACACTCTCATTTCACTTATATTTTTTTGATTATTACCCTTTTATACAGGAAGTTTTACCTGACTTTTTTCTAGTGAAATTGATACAAAGATAAGCTAGCTGAGTTTAGCTTTTTTTATTGCGTTGAAAATGAGTTTGTCAGGTGTTCGACATGGTCAGGGTGGTTTTAGTGGATTTGTATTATTGCTTGTTATGCGTATGTAATTTTCATATTTTTACTTATGATCTTACTCGTGAGGCCTTTATGAGTAAGTTATTTTCATCTATTCTCTTTTTTTTAACTCATGAATCCTTTATGAGTTTCATTTGTTCATTTTTATACTCTTTTCCTTACTCACGGTCCCTTTACGAGTATGTTCTTACCACCTATGTACTTTTTTAGTGCTCATCCCCTTCTTGAGTATGTAATTTTCATATTCACGGTATTTTACGTTTACGATCGCGTGAGCTTTCATAAGTATCTTCAATTTATATCTCATAATGACAAGGTTAAACGGCAGTATGGTGTTGTTTTCCACTACAGTGTGCTCTCTTTTTATGTAGCTGACCTAAACCTCTTTAGCGCGTCTACGGGGTCTTTATCAGCCTCGCTATTCCCCATTACCTTTCTTCCATCAGACACTTTTAAAAAAAGTTTAATACCCTATACATAGAGCAGAATATCATTTAATTACTCCGTAAGATTATCAATCCCGATCTTATAAGCTATTAACTGAAGCCTAGCCTTCTAACAATATTAACTATCCACTAACTTTATATTTCAATACAAAAAAGCTAGCAAATGCTAGCTTTTTTGTAGAGTATATTCCTAATTGTACGTTACAGTAGTTTTTCACCAAGTAATGAGCCTATTAAAGCAACAGCTACGATTGCTGTTCTATTTTTTTCGTCTAATATTGGGTTAACTTCTACAAATTCAATAGAAGTAATAATATCAGCTTCTGATAGCATTTCCATTGCTAAATGACCTTCTCTATAAGTGATTCCCCCAGGTACAGGTGTACCAACTCCTGGAACATGAATCGGATCTAGTCCATCAAGGTCTAATGATAAGTGTACACCATCGCAATTTTTTAAATGGTCAATGCTTTCTTCCATTACTTTCGTCATTCCTAATTTATCAATTTCATGCATTGTGTAAACTTTAATACCCAATTCTTTGATAATTGCTCTTTCACCTTCATCAAGATCACGTGCACCAATGATTATTACGTTCTCTGGTTTTACTTTAGGGAAGTATCCACCTATTTTCGTTAATAAATCATGTCCATGACCTAAAGAAACAGCCAATGACATTCCATGAATATTTCCAGAAGGTGAAGTTTCCGCTGTATTTAAGTCTCCGTGTGCATCAAACCAAATTAGACCAAGATTATTATAATGTTTTGATACACCAGCTAATGTACCGATTGCAATACTGTGATCTCCACCAAGAACTAATGGCATTCTATTTCTTCGAATTACATCATCTACTTCAGCAGCAAGCTTTTCGCATGTTTCTTTTACAGATTTTAAGTTCTTTAAATTGTGTTCTGAATTATCTTCTTTAACTGGTGTACGTTCTACTAAAATGTCTCCTAAGTCTTCAACATGATAAGACATTCTTTCAACGCGTTCGTGTAATTGTGCGTATCTAATTGCACTTGGCCCCATATCTACTCCGCGTCTTGTTTGTCCTAAATCTAATGGTACCCCAATAATTGAAATATCTTTTAACATTTTAATTTCCCCCATCGTCTGAATTCCTATTTAGAAAACGCTTACTTAGCTTAGAAAAAAATAATTTTTGACTAATAAAGTTTCTAATTATATTAATAGTTTAAATCTTTTGAAACAAATGGGTCAACTCGACATTTTTTTGTATACATATGCATTTTCATCAAGTATAGTATATGAATTTAAGCAACAAAAAACCTTAGTCAAATGACTAAGGTTAAACTTTATGTATATTGGTGGAGCCTAGCGGGATCGAACCGCTGACCTCCTGCGTGCAAGGCAGGCGCTCTCCCAGCTGAGCTAAGGCCCCATTATATTGTAGGAAATAAGCGGAAGACGGGGCTCGAACCCGCGACCCCAACCTTGGCAAGGTTGTATTCTACCACTGAACTACTTCCGCACATAAAAAAAAAGAGTGAGCCATGAAGGATTCGAACCTTCGACCCTCTGATTAAAAGTCAGATGCTCTACCAACTGAGCTAATGGCTCGTAATAAATTACGATTAAATAAAAATGGCTGGGCTACCTGGATTCGAACCAGGGCATGACGGAATCAAAATCCGTTGCCTTACCGCTTGGCTATAGCCCAACAATAAATGGTGGAGGGGGACGGATTCGAACCGCCGAACCCACAGGGAGCGGATTTACAGTCCGCCGCGTTTAGCCACTTCGCTACCCCTCCGGTATTTATTAAATTAGATGGTGGAGGATGACGGGCTCGAACCGCCGACCCCCTGCTTGTAAGGCAGGTGCTCTCCCAGCTGAGCTAATCCTCCGTAATATAAATGGTGACCCGTACGGGACTCGAACCCGTGTTACCGCCGTGAAAGGGCGGTGTCTTAACCGCTTGACCAACGGGCCATTACAACTTTTCCCAAGCTTCCAACCGGGCTCGAACCGGTGACCTCTTCCTTACCATGGAAGTACTCTGCCTGCTGAGCTATGGAAGCATTAAAAATGGCTCCGCAGGTAGGATTCGAACCTACGACCACTCGGTTAACAGCCGAGTGCTCTACCACTGAGCTACTGCGGAATAATCAAAACCAAGCGACGTTCTACT